>JABDPQ010000074.1 GCA_013042695.1 Desulfobacterales bacterium
TGTCTTTTTTCCGGGCAAGCCTATCGCAGGAATCAGTGGCAGGATAATACATATGAATGCCAGTAACAGTGCCTGGCAGAAAGCCGCAATAAGCAGGAGCCATCCCAACTCCCAATATACCCGACCACGTTTGCCCAACTGCAATTTTAACTCACGTATTCCACCCCAGCGGCTGAAATGGTGAAAAAAAGGCTTTGTCTCATCAGGGGGTGACAGGTCATACAAATAATTTGCTACGAATTGACTATTTTGCTGCCCCAGAAGCAACGTGGCTGCAAGGTGATAGTCAGCATTTTGGAATTGGTGATATTGATTGACTTCATCTGGCATTAGATCTGGAAGCCAGACGAGATCGAATCTACGCTGCAGACAGAATGAACGGATACGGTCAATTTGCTGCGCTGTCAGAGGACGTTGTGAAGCAACAATGGTGACGGTTGCCCAATTACGAATTATGGCAATATGACGCTGAGGCTCTTTACCAATCTCCTGCAGTGCTGCAACTAACATGTTCAGCAGCCGCAAACTCTCGCGAGGAGGCGAGTGGACAAAAGTACTGAGGGCAAGAACTCCTTGCTTGTCAAGATGGCTCAAACAGAGCCGCAGCGTTTCTTGCGTAAGCAGGCTGTCTGTGGCGACAGCACTTAGACCGCTGGGATCTGTTCCGATAGTTGGAAAAATAATGAGCGGATACTGTTGGGTTGCTTTTCTCAGATAGCCTCTCACTGTTCTATTTATGAATGAGATTTGAGCGACCTTGTGGATATATGGGTTCAATGAAGACAATTCCTTCATTTCAAGATCCGCAAGAGCGCCATTGCTGATCAGATTTGTAACCGTGCCTACCTGATGATACAGGGCAAGCCCGAGATGAGAGATACCAGCGTCACCGACGATGAGGGCATGATCGAAATGGTCGAGTTGGTAAGGTAAGGCCTGGGTGGTTTGATCCAAAAAAGCAAAATCGTCGGGTGAGGCTGTCTGGTAAATGGTATCGACGATCTGGGCGTCGACAGTGACAAAGCGCTGAGGCGGCACTGGTTCGATATTATTTAATGCCAAGCCTGGTGCTGCATGATAGGCTGGTGCATCAACGAGTTCCAGCTTCCCTTGTGGGCTATATCGTTTGGCCACGATTGAGCTTTCTGGCATTGCCAGAAGCTGGGGAAGATCTTTGTCTTCTGAAATTCTGGAGGCGTGGGGAATCTGCCAAAGCATAATTGTCAGCAGCGCAGCAGTGAAGAGCCAATATCCAGTTTTGAGCTTTGTCTGTACATACAGCAGTGAGGTGGCTAGGATAACTATGCCGCAACCGAGGATAATCAATCGCGGTGCGAACCAATAGAGCAGCGGCAGAACAGTAATTCCTCCAGCCCCCGAACCAATAAAACTTGCCGCATAGTGGCCGGGTATATACTTCGGCCTGTCCTGCAATACCAGACCAATGAAGATACCGCCAAAGAGAAATGGAATTCCCAGTGCCAATTGCACGAGACTGATCCTTAATACAATCGAAGGCTGCCACACCATCTGGATAAGGTTGAGGTCAACCCTATCTCCCAGCCAGAGGCTAATAGGCATGCTCAGCGACATTCCCAGCAGAGAGGCAAACTGCAATGTCGGTTTGCTCGCATTCAAAAATCTATGCAATAACACCAGCACTGTACCGCTGGCTCCGAAACCAAGCAGGGCGATGCTGATTACCAGCCAGGCAAGGTGCTCCCAATAGCGCAGAGCAAGCTCCCGCATCAGGGTAATTTCTACAAAAATAATGATCAGGGAGATGAGAAAGACCGCTAAACGTTGCTGCGATGGGACGGATAGTGTCATTTTCTGACCAATGGCACAAATCGGACCGCCATGAGGTTTTGACTGGTAAAACTGCCGTCCGTATTTTTTGTGACCATGATGAGATACTGGGTACCAAAACGTTTGCCGACAGGAATGAGCATCCTTCCGTTTGGAGCCAATTGACTCAACAAGGGTGGCGGGATGTGACCGGCCGCACAGGTGACAATGATGGCATCAAAGGGTGCCGCCTCGGGCCATCCATAATATCCATCTCCATGACGGAGATGGATATCAGTGTAGCCGTTTTCTGCAAGTGTTTTGCCGGCCCGTGTCAGCAAGGGCTCGATAATCTCCACACTGTAGACGTGCGGTGTCATCTCGGCTAATACTGCAGCTTGATAACCTGACCCTGTGCCAATCTCGAGTACTTTTGAGGTGGCAGAGAGCTGGAGTTGTTTCGTCATTTCAGCAACAATATAGGGTTGTGAAATTGTCTGGCCGTATCCTATTTTAAGCGGAGTGTCGCTGTAACTGAATTTCCTGTATTCTTCAGGGACAAACTTATGCCGTGAGACCCGTCCCATCGCCTCCAGCGTCTTTTTATCTTTGAGGCCGTAACCACGTATGACAGATAGCATTTTCTCGATAGCTGCACTCTGTTCTGTCACCGAAAAAGTGCGAGCAAGGGTCGGAACTGCTAAGAAGACGTGGTGAAGTAAAATACTGAATGCCAGAATACAGCTGAAGCGATGCAATAAGATCGTTACTTGAGTCATGGTCTCGATTTGAGGATCATCGTAGATGGTGATGGGCCTTCAATGTACCTCCTATACTTTTTCTAACAAATTATAAGAGGATGTTCAAGAGGTAGCCAATCCAAGCTACGGTAGTTATTATCGAGGAGATCTTTTGCCTGGGGCACAATGACTCGTGTCTCTCATTGCTAAGAAAACATAACAGCAAGGGTTTCTTTTCGATAATCGAATATGCGCTTCAGTGTATTTTGGACTGTCAATAGGTGCAGAACTTTGCCAAGCGGCCCGTAGGGCAGCTTATAATAAACGCGGTCGAGCATTTTTGTACCGGACTCTTCTTGGGTCAATTGGTGATAATGATACCAGAACCGATATGGCCCCAGGCGCTGTTCATCGACAAAAGATTTATTTTCTTCTATGTGTTTGATTTCAGTAACCCATTGCTGTTTTCCAAACAACGGCACGGTTATTTGATATTCGATAATCAGCCCCTCGAACATGATCTCGGGAACTTCGTTAACGATTAGAAATTTGAGGTCTGGAGGCGTTATGGGATCGAGGTTCTTGGGGTTCTGTACAAAATTCCATAATCTTTCGATGGAAACTGGTAAAATCTGGGATTGCTTTAGGATGTGCATGCATTCTCCCGCTCGTATCGGCAGTGCTATACATAGCGGCATCAGTCCGAATCATCTTGACATACTGCGTCACTCACGTGCGGTGACCTGCTCACAACGCTCCCAGGCTGCCCCGCTGGTCTCCTCATTCGTTTCTTACCTGGCCAAGCACCTCGAACTTATGACATCAAGTATAGCATATCTGAGTTCTATGATAAGCATACAAGTTCATGTGTCATTTATCACGTAATGTCTGCTAATATAGATATCACAGAAAATAACCTTCTGAAATATGTTAGAAATGAAATCTTTACAAAATTACTTGCTGAATAATCATGGCGAGTTAAGAAGCAAATGGTGGGTAAACCATGAGTTTATTTGAAATAACCGCGTTACTGATGGCGCTGACTGCGCTGTTCAGCTATATCAATTATCGCATACTGCGCATGCCGACCACCATAGGTGTGATGTTCATCGCATTGATATTTTCCCTCGGAATTGTTGCCTTACGTTGGTTCGGAGTGGAGGTGGGACAGGCCCGGGTTGCAGAAATCCTTGATGCAATTGATTTCGACCAGACCTTGTTGCACGGCATGTTGTCGTTTCTTCTCTTTGCAGGGGCGATGCATATCAAACTCGAGGATCTGCGCAGCCAGAAATGGGCCATAGCCATTCTGGCCAGTGCTGGAGTTATTGCCTCTACCTTTATTGTTGGCATGCTTACCTGGCTTGTTCTGAATTTGCTTGGGACCCCGATTTCATTTATCTTTTGTCTGTTATTTGGCGCTCTGATCTCGCCTACCGATCCCGTGGCTGTTATCGGTATTCTCAAAACGGCAGGCGTTACGAAGAGTCTTGAGACCAAGATTGCCGGAGAATCACTTTTTAATGATGGTATTGGAGTCGTCGTTTTTATGATTATTCTCCAACTTGCCTATGGGGGCGTAGAGGTAAGTTTTAGCCAAGTAGCGCTGCTCTTTATTGAAGAAGCAATCGGGGGCGCATTATTAGGGTTTGTGATTGGTTTTATCGCCTATCAAATGCTCAAACGAGTGAACAATTACCAAGTGGAGGTAATTATTACTTTGGCATTAGTCATGGGAGGGTATGCCCTGGCAGATCGCATTCACACATCCGGCCCAATTGCCATTGTCGTGGCGGGATTACTGATTGGCAACCATGGGCGCGCTTTTGCCATGTCAGATAACACCCGCGAACGCCTCGACGACTTCTGGGAATTAATGGATGAAATTCTTAATGCGCTGCTCTTTATGCTGATAGGGCTTGAAGTATTGATTATGCCGTTTACCTGGTCACTTTTTATCACCGGACTGCTTGCCATAGGTATTACCCTGTTTGCTAGGTGGGCAAGTGTTGGTGGAGCTGTGTCTCTCATGCGGCCTTTCAGGTCCTTCAGCCCTGGTGTGGTGAGAATTCTTACATGGGGTGGATTGCGTGGCGGCATCTCAGTTGCTCTGGCGTTATCAATTCCTCCGGTGCCTGAGCGCGCCACCATCATAACCATAACCTATATCATCGTCGTCTTCTCCATCGTTATTCAAGGCATGACTCTGGGAAGACTGGCACAGAAAATGTAAATAAGCACAGCGTTTCAGGTTTACAAAGTTTCGTAATAATTACTGTTTCTTAGTCATAGTAGAAACCGAGAGAAATTGACTTGCTTTGAGATGAGTTTCTTGCTTGTGAGCATCTTTACTTTTCGTTGAGGAGCTTAAGCGCATCTTGTATGCGACTTTCGATCGTCTCCCACTTGTTATCCTCCATCATCGATTCCGGAGCCAGCCAGGTACCGCCGCAGCAAATCACTCGCTCGTGAGATAAGTAACTCAGGACATTACCAGGGGTAATGCCTCCTGTGGGCATCAGAGAAATATTTCTAAACACACTTAAAAGTGATCTCACCATATTCATGCCGCCGTTAAGCTCAGCCGGGAAAAATTTGAGTGTCGTGAGCCCGCTTCTAATGGCCGCCATTACTTCACTCGCTGTTGCCACACCTGGATAGATTGGCATATTATTATCATAACAATAGGCTACCAAATCAGAATCAAAGCCTGGGCTTACGAGCCCTTCAGCCCCGGCAGACTGAGCCAGTTTTGCCTGTTTCGAGGTGAGAACGGTACCTGCCAGCAACAGCAATTCTGGAAATTGGTTTTTCATTTCAGCTATTCCTGAACAAGCAGCCTCTGTCCTGAAGGTGATCTCTGCTACCGGCAAATGACAACGCACGAGAATTTCGGCAAGTTTTACACCTGCAGATACCGATGGCAGGCTGACTACGGGTACAATTCGAAGGGATCGCAATTGTTTATCAAGTAATCTCATTTGGAACCATATGAAATAGGATTATGGATGTTTTAACGGCCAGTAGGTTAACTTGGCTCAATGATTATCCCGACTATTTGTCCGGTTTGAATCACCTTGACCTGCAGATACAGTGCTGGTAGTAATTGATTTTCGTCAGTTTAGTCAATAGGTTTAATTTCAAAGAGCATTCATACCACAATGGTTATGCCACAATGCATATCACCGTTCTGTCCTGCTTCTGGAAGGACTTTGCATAAAATAAAAATGAATTATCATAATTTCTGGGAACATAGCAAAGCCAAATATAATTTAAGACCAGTATTGCAGTAGAGGCGAATATGACACCCGTAAAAATTGCGCTGATAGGGGAATGCATGGTTGAACTGCAAGAGTCTGAACCGGGAATGACAAAACAGACTTTTGGGGGGGATACACTTAACACAGCCATCTATTGCGCCCGCCTGGCAAAAGATCTTCCTGTTCAGGTAGATTATGTTACCGCGCTGGGTATGGATCCATTCAGTGAAAGAATGATTGATTTTTGGGAAAAAGAGGGTGTTGGCAGCACGCTTGTTCAACGGCAGAAAGGAGAGCTGCCGGGACTCTATTATATAGAGCTGGACGCTCATGGAGAGCGGATATTTCACTACTGGCGAGGAGAAGCAGCGGCAAAAAAATGTTTTGAATATGCTCACAGCGAAGAGGTGCTCAGGCACCTTTCCGAATATGATGTAATTTATCTCAGCGGTATCAGCCTGGCGATTCTCACCCCCAGAAGTAGAGAAAAACTTCTTAGTCGATTGTATGAGCTCCACGAGCAGGGGATATCGATTTATTTTGATTACAATTATCGCCCTCATCTCTGGTCGTCAGTTGATCTTGCTCGAGAAGCGTATGCCAAGGTATACCCGATAAGCCGTATCGTTTTTCTTACCATTGAGGAGGCCGATATACTTCTACAAGAGAGCGATGCAGCGAAGATTCACCAGATATTGCAAGTAGCAGGTTCAAAGGAGTCGGTAATTAAAAATGGTGGGGGTATGTGCTCAATCTTCGCAGACGGTCGCCTGCAAGAAATTCCCGCACAACCGGTAAAAGAGGTCGTTGACACAACGGCTGCGGGGGACTCCTTCAGCGCCGTTTATCTTGTTGCCAGGCGTTTCAAATGTTCCCCGAAAGATGCGGCGATGATGGCTCACCGGACAGCGGCTTACGTTATTGTCCACAAGGGAGCCATTGCCCCGATTGAAGAAATGCCGATCACTGGGTTGGACATAAAATCATGCAGTTAAAAGAGCATAGCATGTGAGTAAACTGCACGTTGAAATAGTGGGGATGAGTGAGCAAACGGGTGTCACATTTTCTCGAACACCCTGCTAATATTCCATAGCGGAGGTTTGATAAGAAAGTATGAGTTATTTGGATGAATTGTTTGGGCTTCATGGAAAAACTGCTGTTGTAGCTGGAGGTGCCGGAGCTATTGGCACTGTCATGTCAGAAGCCCTGTTGCAGGCTGGGGCTCGTGTGGCTATCTGGAGCAGATCCCAGGAGTCGGTGGATAAAGCGCTAGAGAGAATGGCAGGAGTTGCAGGCAGTGACAACAAGGTCGTTGGTATGCAGGTGGATACCGGCAGTGAGGAACTGGTTGAAAAAGGTCTTCAAGAAACCGTCTCTTTGTTTGGAACACCTGATATTCTGATCAACGGAGTTGGAGGTAATATCGGTAAAGCTCCGCTTATAGAGCAGGATATGGAGCTCTTCGATAAAGTTCTTCATATGAATCTGACTGCTGGTTTGATGATACCAACCAAAGTCTTTGGTGCATACTGGATAAAGAACAAGGTGAAAGGGTGCATCATCAATCTCACCTCCATGGCCTCTTATAATCCGCTGTCGGGAGTCTGGGCTTATGATGCGGCAAAATCAGCCACACTGAATCTGACCATGGCTTCAGCCAATGAATTTGCCAAATACGGCATACGGGTCAATGCTATTGCTCCTGGCTTTTTTCTAGGCAAACAAAACAAGCATTTGCTCATCGACAAAGATACCGGGGAATATACTGATCGCGGCAAGGCAGTCCTTGCTCATACACCCTATGGCCGGTTCGGAGATGTTATGGAACTTGCCGGAGCTACCGTATTTTTGGCAAGTGATAAAGCCGCTGGTTTTATTACTGGGATATCAGTGCCTGTTGACGGAGGATATCTCGTCCACAATATTTAGCAATGGGTTTCTTACTCAATCTGCAGAAGCGAACTTCCGGTAAATAGATAAAGCGTCAGGCCAAGCTACAAAGAAACTTCTCTTTTCCAGGGGATGAAGTCGTTCTGGTCAAGCCGTACCGCCTTGGTTCGATACCTGCCGCCGGCTGTCTCTGCGCAGAGATTCAGCAGGTCTGTGGCAAGCGTTGTTATCGATTGCCTACCCGTAATCACCGGACCTGTATCAAAATCAATCATATGATGCAGCCGGGTGGCGATAGCTGAGTTGCTGGACACCTTAATAACCGGCACGATAGGGTTGCCGGTGGGCGTGCCCAGACCGGTTGAAAAAA
>JABDPQ010000591.1 GCA_013042695.1 Desulfobacterales bacterium
GGGTACAAGCGGGTACGTAAAGAGGGTACAACACCAAGATCACAGGGGTACATGGTCAACGTACCCTCATACATACCCGCATTATTCGAGGATGTCAATGGACAGAAACGGAAGGAAATGGAACTAAAAAACCCGCAAACTCTTACGAGATGCGGGTTTAATGGAAGACCTTGGAAGGTCGCGAACTATCGGATGGTGCCGAGACCAGGAATCGAACCAGGGACACACGGATTTTCAGTCCGTTGCTCTACCGACTGAGCTATCTCGGCACCAGATAGAGGTGTTTTGTTTACAAAACATCACCGGGAGTGTCAATATATTTCCTCCCGGGAGCTTGCTTCAAATTATTATTTATCGTCGTGGATTGAGAGGCCACCGAGGTCGAGTTCGAAGTCCAAATCCTCATCCATCAGGGCGCTGGTCTTCTTTGTGGCCTCTTCTGCAGCAGCAGAAATTGTTTCCTCTGCTGCCTGAGCAGATTGATCAATTTCATTGATATTGAGATCGAAATCCATGTTACTGAAATCAAGATCGTCCTCCGGTTCTGCAGCGAGTGGTTCAGTGTCTGTGTCTGCTTGTTCTTGGGCAGCCGTATCTGTAACCGACTCCTCTAGGGCTTCAGCTATCTCTGCTTCCTCGGGGGGAGAGAGATCTGATATGTCAGCAAGTTCATCAGGAAAATCCATAGTTGGATCAGAGGTTTCCGCAAATTCAGTGGTTCCTTCAGCATCCGCCATTACCTCAGCAGTGGTATCTTCTGCCTGATCAAGATCACTTTCTGGTTGGTCGCCGATATCAGATGCTGCTTCATCATCGTCAAAGGCAATATCAGGTTCAGAATCATCATCGTCATCATCACTCAATTCGAAAGCAATCCCTTCATCGTCATCGTCTTCGACAAACATCTCAAGATCCGGATCAGCAAATTCGATATCGCCATCCATATCTTCAGGATCGCCAAAGCCAAGATCATCATCTTCATCAAAGGTTGCAAATCTTAAAAAGGTTGGTACTTCAACATTATGAGTGCTACCCTGAAACGCTTTCGTGGCCTCTGAAATATTCTTATTACATTTCAAGCAGCTCTCCATGTTATCAAAAGAAATATAGCCACACTTAGGACAACGCATCAGTTAATTCCTCTTTTATGGTCTCATACAAATAGCATGTTCTGAATTTGAACATACCGTTACCTTGCTACCTAGCCAGTATCGCACATTTTTTTAGGAAAAATCAAGAGATAATCGTATCTTCTTGAACTACCTGGTTGAAACTGACCAATCCATGCCGATATCACAAGCGGGGGCAGAATGTGTCAGGGCACCGATGGAAATAAAATCTACCCCGGTTTTGGCGATTTCTTCCACATTGGCCAAGCCAATGCCACCGGAAGCCTCTACGATAACACTTCCAGCAATAATTTCAACAGCTTCAGCCATTTGCTTTACTGACATATTGTCGAGCATGATGATGTCTACCCCGCAGTCCAGACATTCTCTTACTTGATTCAATGTATCAGTTTCAACCTCAAGGCGAAGCGTATGAGGCACTTTATCTCTTACCTTCGCAACCGCTTTTGCGATAGACCCGCAAGCAGCGATATGATTATCTTTAATTAAAACACCATCGGCCAGGTTGAACCGGTGGTTACTTCCCCCGCCGGCAACAACTCCATATTTTTCAATCATCCTGAGTCCGGGGGTGGTTTTGCGGGTATCACAGATACGCGCTGGATAATTTTTGACTTTTTCGACAAATAAAGCCGTATAGGTTGCAATCCCTGAAATTCGCTGCAATAGATTTAAGGCGACACGCTCTGCTTTTAAAAGATCGATCACAGGGCCAGTAACCGTCAATAGCAATTTCCCTGAATCTACCTGAGTTCCATCAGCAACTGCATGTTCGGTCACTACCGCCGAATTCTGAATAGCAAATACCTGGGCGGCCAAACGTGCCGCTCCTGCGGCTACAAAAGACTCACGCGCGACAAGATGGGCTGTGCCGATCTCATCTGGTGTAAAAATTGATTCACTGGTGAGATCCCCCCTACCGATATCTTCTCGTAGAAATGATGCCAGTATGGCTTTCAACAGGTTGGTGTCCATATTCCCGCTTGGTTTGGATGAGCCGTAATAATCGGGGCTCTATTGCTATAATTAATTCATCTGCAACGATGCATGAGATGAATTGTAGAGATCTCCTCTCTACGATGCAATGCTATGCAAACGTGTTTCTGCTTCAGCTATTCGAGCCAGCCGGGTGTCAAACTCCCGCTGTTTGTCTTTTTCCTTGTCTACGACCGCTTCAGGAGCATTTTCAAGAAACTTTTTATTACTCAGTTTGCCAGTAACTTGTTTTAAGCTGGCTTCGACCTTGGTCCGCTCACGAACAAGTTTTGCCAGTTCACTTTCGACATCAATCAATCCTTTCAATGGTACGTATATTTCAATGTCATTGAAAATATAGGTCGCAGCATCAGCTGGCTTTTCCGTCTGGGGCTCTATTTGCAGCCCACTAAGCCGCGTCATATCTGATATAGCCGCACGAAAATTGTTGATCAGTTCCGCAGTCGGCGCATCAACCCCTGTTACAAATGCTTCAATTTTCAGTGAAGGATGGACATCAGCTTCGGCACGGATATTTCTGATTCCAGTAATGATACCCATGAGCAAGTTCACATCCTGTTCGGCTGTCTCATTTATCCAATCATCCTGCCTTTGGGGATATGGCTCCAGCATCAACACATTGCGTTCACCGGGCAGAACACTCCAGATCTCTTCGGTGACAAATGGAGTAATCGGGTGAATGAGCTTGAGTATCGTCTCAAGAACGATAAGCAGCACTGACCTGGCTTGATTTTTAGCAGTCTCGTCATCACTGAACAAATCTGCCTTAATCCATTCCAGATACCAATCACAAAACTCATGCCAGATAAATTGATAGTTCGCCGAAGCCACCTCATTGAAATGATAGTCATCGAGCCCATTCCGTACTTCTGATATTGTTCTGGCGGTTCGGCTGAGGATCCATTGATGCACCAGTGGAAGCTCTTGGGGCCGATCTGCAAGATTCTGTATTGAATCATCACCGTCGCTCACATGCATAAGGGCAAATCGTGAGGCATTCCATATTTTATTGATGAAAAAGCGATACCCTTCAATGCGCTCCTCATCGAGTTTGATTTCACGACCCTGGGCGGCAAACGCCGCCAAGGTAAAGCGCATGGCATCGGTTCCGTATTGCGCCATGACTTCAAGCGGGTCAATGACATTCCCGGTGGATTTGGACATTTTTTTGCCGTGCTTGTCTCTTACTAAAGCATGAAGATAAACGTCTCTGAAGGGGACTTCATCCATGAAATGAATTCCCATCATCATCATTCGGGCAACCCAGAAGAAGAGGATATCAAAACTGGTAACCAGTATCGAAGTTGGGTAAAACGTCTTCAGATCCGAACTGTTCTCTGGCCAGCCCATCGTAGAAAACGGCCAGAGTGCAGAGGAGAACCAGGTGTCCAGCACGTCGGTTTCCTGAACCAGTTCAGTTGATGAGCAGGATGGACATTGTGTTGGATCGGTGGCCTCCACGATGAGCTCCCCGCAAGCCGGGCAGTTCCAGGCAGGAATACGATGTCCCCACCAGATCTGCCGTGAGATGCACCAATCCCTGATATTATCCATCCAGTTGTAGAAGGTATTGTACCAGGTTTTAGGATGGAGGTTGATGCGCTCCTCTCGTACTGCGGCAACAGCCTTATCAGCAAGCGGCCTGACAGCAACGAACCATTGCACTGAAGTCGTCGGCTCAACCACCGTATTGCAGCGATAACACATGCCAAGGGCATGGTCATAGTCTTCAATTTTTTCGAGGAAACCGCGTTGCTCAAGATCCTCAACAATTGCTTTACGGCATGCATAGCGATCAAGGCCGGCATAGTTACCAGCCTCCTTGTTCATCACACCATGATCATCCATGACCTTGCACATTTCCAGGTTATGACGCCGGCCGATCTCATAGTCATCACGATCATGTGAAGGGGTAACCTTTAACGCTCCGGTCCCGAAATCCTTTTGCACATGGGGGTCAAAAACAACAGGTATTTTACGTCCCGTTAACGGCAGATCGATTCCAACCCCGGCTAAATGAGCATAGCGCTCATCATCTGGATGAACGGCCACCCCGGTATCTCCAAGCATGGTTTCTGGCCGTGTCGTTGCGACAACGACATGGCCGGAACCGTCGGCAAAAGGGTATCTCAAATGGTAGAGTTTGCCATGGCACTCCTCATGATCAACTTCGTCATCGGCAAGCGCCGTTAAACACCGAGGGCACCAATTGACGATATAATCCCCTTTGTAAATTAATCCTTCTTTATACAGCCGCACAAATACTTCGCGAACTGCCTTGGAGAGGCCCTCGTCCATGGTAAAGCGCTCTCTGCTCCAGTCGCAGGAACAACCCAGTTTTTTCAATTGATTGATAATTGTTCCGCCCTTCTCGTGCCTCCACTCCCAAACCCGATCGATAAAAGCGTCCCGGCCAAGATCGTAGCGGCTCTTGTTCTCTGTAGCAAGCTGTCGTTCAACAACATTTTGCGTAGCTATACCGGCATGGTCTGTTCCCGGCACCCAGAGCGTATTCTCGCCGCACATTCGGTGATATCGGGTTAGCACATCCTGCATGGTGTTGTTAAGGGCATGGCCGACATGGAGCACCCCGGTGACATTGGGAGGTGGAATGACAATGGAAAAAGAGGGCTTGCCCTCATCCATTGTAGCTTCAAAGCAGTTATGTTCTTCCCAGACTTTCAGCCACTTTTCTTCGACATCTGCAAATTCATAGCTTTTATTCAGCTCTTCGGGCTTGGCGTTGCTCATTCTATCCAACTGGTTTGTTATATTTACTGTTTCGTATCGTATGCAAAGGTGCAGCCTTTCTACTATAGGTAGTCTTAAGAGAAGCAGCAGATTACTCCTCACGTCATGTTACTTCAACCGTTTTCTAATCGCGGGTGAAAGGTGTTGTTGCATGGACACGGTTTTCGACTGGCCTGCTCCCTGCCATGTGCTAGCGGACACTCCAGGGTTTTGGAAGGAAAAGATAGGCATAAACCCCAAGGGCATAGCGATCGGTCATTCCGGCAATATAGTCACAAACACGACGGTGCGCCGTTTTGTCATCCGGCCATTTGGCCGTATTTTCATCAAGATACCAGTCATCACCTTGTCGCCTAACAAGACCGTTTTCCATAAAATAGCGGTAAAGCTCCTTGATTATTCGCTGCGCTTTTTCAAATTCCTGATGTACGAGATAATAGCGGTAGACTCTGTCATATAAAAATGTTCTCAAATCTGTAATGGCCACCAGCATCGTCTCACTTATATGAAGTTTACCATCATCAGCGGTCAGGGTCTCAACAATGATGTCCCGCACCATACTGCCAATTCTCCGGGAGTGCCTATCCCCAACAATTTTTGTAATTCCTGAAGGCACATCATCTTCGGTGAGAATTCCCGCTCTTAAGGCATCGTCCAGGTCATGGTTTACGTAGGCAATAATGTCAGCAAGCCTGACTGTTTGGCCTTCGAGCGTAAGCGCCAGTTCAGATTTGGCATTTGGAATAATATCATTTCTGCCCTTGGAATGACGAGCAATTCCGTTGCGCACTTCATAGGTGAGATTAAGCCCGCGCCCCTTGTTCTCGAGGAAATCGACAACCCTGAGACTATGCAAGTGGTGACGGAATCCCCCCGGATGCAGCTCATTCAAGGTTGCTTCTCCCGCATGGCCAAAAGGAGTATGCCCAAGATCATGTCCCAATGAAATAGCTTCGGTAAGCGGTTCATTTAAACAGAGTGCTGCAGAAATTGTCCGAGCAATCTGGGAAACTTCCA
The DNA here is from genome assembly GCA_013042695.1 of Desulfobacterales bacterium. Lineage (GTDB taxonomy): Bacteria > Desulfobacterota > Desulfobulbia > Desulfobulbales > Desulfocapsaceae > JABDPQ01. Next base: position 5,895 of record JABDPQ010000591.1, read on the forward strand.
GGACATGGGTCAGGCGCGTTCTATAATGATCTCCCGTTGGTGCCAGAAATACTTGCGTTTTATGCTTAAGCCGCCGGAAGGTTTTAGAGTGAATGATCCGGTCACGATCTCGCTGGTATGGTAAACGGATATCACACACCTCTTCCTTTTCTGTAATCCGTCTTCCTTTGGAGTTATTATTGCGGGCAGCGTAAGGAGACAAAACCTGGTTTTCTCTGTCCTCAAGCTGTTGTTTTATCGATTTGCCTAT
>JABDPQ010000077.1 GCA_013042695.1 Desulfobacterales bacterium
CATCTTGAGTGTGTGTCTGGGGTAGTTGCTATCTGCCCGCCATATTCGCTTCAGGACTATTCAAAGAGATTTATGCCTCCGAATCATGTCTGGAAAAAACTGCTTGTACGTTGGAAAGGTAACCTGATGAGTAAGGAATTTATAGCATTTGAGCCTGAAAACAGTGAAATAAATTATTGTCGTAATCCTGTTGCCGGTGTAAATGAGGTGGGAGAATTACTTCAAGCTTGTAGAGAACGACTTCCTAAACTTGACCATCCTGTCCTGATCATTTCTGCAGATAGAGATCAGGTGATCAATCCGCAGAGTGGGCGGGAGATATATGAACACCTTGGTACGCGAAATAAAACGCTTGTAACCATAGCCAGCGAACAGCATAATGTCTTGTATGGTCCGGTCGCAAGTAAAATTTATCATGCCATTTCTGCGTTTATCAGAGAATGCAATAAATAGACAGCTTCATCGTTGCATAAATACATGAGTATCGTAATTGGACCAGCAATTAAAATAACCTGTTAAAAGCTTTGAGAGCTACCTCACATAATTAAGCAGCATAAGGAACAGGGCAGATTGAGAGATCATTCATCTAAGCGAATCTTATAACTTCAGATAAGTGGGGCGTCATATGAAAGGAATAAGTAATCAGGAAATTGTAGTCGGTTTTATTGGTATAGGTGTTATGGGGAAAAGCATGGCCTTAAATTTGCTGGCTGGTGGATATAATATGATAATCTATACCAGAACAAAAGCTAAGGCTGAAGAATTGCTCAGCAAGGGAGCAATATGGCAGGACAGCCCCGCTGAAGTTGCTACAGCGGCAGATATCATAATCACTATGATTGGTTACCCTGAAGACGTGGAAGAAGTGTATTTAGGGAAAAACGGTATCCTGCAAAATGCAAAAAAGGGCAGTATTGCCATTGATATGACAACCTCAAGCCCGCAATTGGCAGAACAGATATTCCAAGAGGCAAGGGACTTGGATATCTCGGTCCTGGATGCACCGGTTTCAGGAGGAGATATCGGAGCAAAAGAAGGTACTCTGTCGATAATGACCGGTGGAGATAAAGAAACCTTTGATTGTGTTCGTCCACTTTTTGATATAATGGGGAAAAATATTGTCTATCAGGGAAAAGCTGGTAGTGGTCAGCATTGTAAAATGGCCAATCAGATTGCCGTAGCTTCAACGATGATGGGGGTTTGTGAGGCGCTTAGGTACGCGGAGAAAGCGGGACTCAGTCCTGAAACAGTACTCGAAAGTATTGAAGCAGGTGCAGCAGGAAGTTGGGCCCTGAGCAACCTCGCTCCACGAATGATTAAAAATAATTTTGATCCGGGATTTTATGTAAAACACTTTATCAAAGACATGAATATTGCCCTGGAATCAAGTGCTGACATCAAGCTAAAGGTACCTGGCTTGCAGCTTGTAAAGGAACTGTATGATCAGCTTGCCGCCGATGGCGGTGAAAATTATGGCACTCACGCGCTTTATAAACAATACAAGTAGTTGCTGCAGAAGAGGGTGTGTTTAACTGATCTATTAAGAGCAAGGGCATACTTAGTCCGCGAGGGCATGCCGCTCCTGTATGAGTGACCGTGGGGTATGCTCCACTGGTTTTTCCGGTTTTAAGTTCAAAAATAGCTAGACCAAAACCGCCAGTCATAAGAAATCATCTAACAAAACGAGTTAGCATAAAAGTGATTAAATCAGTTTACTTAATTGTATTAACAGATCTTTGATTTACGATGATTTGAGTTGATATTATGTGATGATATGAAAACGAGAATCTGCCATTGGTCACGGACCTTTATGCGGCCTTCACTGATATTTTTATTAGCTGAGGGAAGATAATGTTTGATAAGCGGACGACACTGTTTCCATCCAAGGAGAAGTGCTGTTTTCTGAGTCATTGTTCAATATCCCCCCTTTATGAGGGAGCAGCATCAGCAGCAGCCGGTTTCCAGCGGAGTATGGTTGAGGGAGGCATCACATCTCTGACTGATTTTGCCGACTTGCTGCCTCGTTTCAGGAAAGGGTATGCCACACTTTTGAAATCATCCGAGGAGAATATATCTTTCGTGCATTCAACAGCGGAGGCCTTATGCCAGATTGCAAACGGCTATCCATTTAAACCGGGTGATCAGATAATCAGCTATATTCATGAATATCCAAGCAATCACTATCCCTGGCTTATACAGGAGCGGCGTGGAGTTGAACTTGTTTTGCTCCCCGATGTATCGAAAGCTGCCGGGTTTGAAAGATCTGGCAGGCCGGGCGGCTGGTCGATGGCCGACCTGGAGCAACTCTGCACAACAAAAACTAAGGTTGTCGCTCTCAGCCATGTTCAGTTTACCAGTGGATACGCGGCTGATCTTAAAGCGCTTGGTTCCTTTTGCAGAGAGCGCCATATTGATCTTATTGTTGACTGTGCCCAAAGCCTTGGTTGTCTGCCGATCTATCCTGATGCCTATGGTATCTCAGCGGTTGCTGCATCTGGATGGAAATGGCTTATGGGTCCGAAAGGGGCTGCAGTGCTCTATACTCGTCAGTCATTGCGTGATAAATTAAACCTCACAATGGCGGGACCGGGAATGATGCGGCAAATGCATGATTATCTTGATCACAGCTGGAACCCTTTTCATGATGGGAGACTTTTTGAATATTCGACGATTCCCTGGGATCATGTGGCAGCTTTTACCGTAATTGCAGAAGATCTGTTTAACCGGTATGCAATTGAGAGCATACGAGAAGAGGTATTTAGGCTGCAGGATCTTTTTTTGCAGAAGCTTGATCGAGAATTGTTTGAGATTCAGTACTTTGAGTTGAAAAACCGTTCAGGTATCATCTCCATCTCTCCAAAGAGAAATACAGCGTTATTGTTAAAGGCTTTATCAAAGGAGAATATAGTTGTAACTGAACGGGGAGGATATGTGAGGCTGGCGCCGCACTTTTATTTAGATGACAATCAGCTGATGAGGGCGGCTGAAACCTTCAACAGACTCGGAGGCCATTGAAAGCAATCAGTAAAAATTTCATCAACTGTTTAATACTATTATGAATATGAGATATTACGGAAACAGCGGAGTCTTACTGATTTTTGCATTCTGTTTCGTCACGATACCTGATTTTGCTGAAGCTGGAACGAATCCCTGGGAAAAAAAACTGCCGTTTGAGAGTGCTTCTATACATTATGAGCTGAGTGGTATGGAAACGGGCCAGGAAGTACTCTACATTAAAGATTTTGGTTCCGAGACGGCTCGTCACCGAACCACCAGCATATCAGTCCTTGGCATGAAAAAAGAAAACAAGACGGTTGAGATTGTCAGCCCCGATTGGTTTTTTACCTTTGACTTGCAGGAGGGCACCGGTTCGAAATCAGTTAACCCTCAAAAAATCTTGATTGACGAGTATAATAAACTCTCCGATGCTGAGAAGAAAACGGTTAGAGCAAATGCTGAGAAAATGGGTACATCAGCACTAGGCGGAATGCAAGGTTCAGTAGAACAAAATGCCAAAAAAATCTTGGGTTATTCCTGTGATAAAGTAATCATTGCCGGAACGAGTATGTATTACATTCATGATACGTCAATTTCTCTTCTGAGCGAAACCAAGATGATGGGTGTTACGGTCAGAAGCGAGGCAACTTATATCGAAATTAGCTCGGTTGCAGACACTTATTTTAGCTTTCCACAAGGAATTGTTCCCAAACCAAGTCTTGAATCTGATCAGGTGGCTAATATGATGGCGAAGCAGACCATAGCCATTTTGAAAGATCCTGAAGGTTTTGAAAAGGACAACCAGGGCAGCATCATGGGGTTTCCGACTGATCAGCAGAATACTATTTCACCTGAAGAACAGCTGCAGGTTGAAGGCGC
>JABDPQ010000596.1 GCA_013042695.1 Desulfobacterales bacterium
CTCGCGGACGCACAATGAGATCGCCACTATCAAAGGCAATCAGCCATGCTAACCTGATATCCTGAACAGGAAAATCCTTCATGGCGTTTGTGGACACGTTAATGAGGGCTTGCAAACTACGCTTCCAAGGCTCTTCCGGCTCCAGGATATCAATAAAAGGATTGAGACCTGATACAGCTGAAATAGCTTTTATTTCTTTGATATAGGTGCTCTTGTCCGGTGAAATCCTCGAGAGAATATCACCGAGAGCAAGGGTGAAAAAATCGTAGCTGCTGCGGCGTGAGCGGAGATAGAAACTTCTTACTTCTGTTTCAATCTCTGGCTCAAGGGAAGCATTGAGCCAGAATTGAGCTAAGCCGGCAAATAGAACAGTGATGCTATTGGGAGGGCAATCTTCAGAGAGTCTAATTTCATCTTCCACGATTCGTTGATCGATCTGGTTGTCTACGACCGCTGCTAAAAAGGTGTATGCTTCACTTTCTTCGCTTTTTTCAAAAAGTGTCAGTGCTACACTGATCTGTCTGGCAATGCTGTGCAGTGAAGTTCGATCTTTTTTCCTGATGCTTGAAAGGATATAAAACAATCCCGGCAAACCAAAAAAGGCAACGGTTTCTTTACCGCTTATAGTTGCCAGGTTTTGTAAATCTTCATTAAAGTATTCATCGGCTTGGCTATATTGTCCTTTCAGAAATGCAATTGTTCCTCTTGCCCCGGTGGCCAAAAAGGCCTCCTTGTGTTTTTCAATCACGGCCTCGGCAGTGGTAATATTTCCCTGGAGGAGATAGTGATTGAAGAGAAGACGTCTAAATGGAAGCTGCTCGTCATTGGACAGCTGTTCAAATTCTTCTTTATCTTCCAAATAGGCGATAATATCTGCAAATGCAATGAGCTGAGATTGTGCATGGCAAAGGATGTGGTTGAGCAGGAAAAACTGTAAAGATGTTGGAAGCGTGCTAAACCAGTCGCGGTCAAATGGGGTCGTGATAACGTGAACGGCGGGTGGGTGTTCAGTTAAAATATCACGACATTGATTGTCAAGAAATTGCACTGCACTGTCAATTGTTTCAAGTTCATGACAATAGATGCCGAGGCGCATTTCCCTCATGGCTCTCCAACATCGCGTTGTCCATTTTCCGTATAAATAGGATACGGGAGCTTCGGCACGAATAACTCTCGCAAAGTGTTGAAATTTCCCTTGACTGATAGCTTTTCGACTGAGAACTTCGGCCAAGGATGGGTCGCATTGCCGCATATCGCTCAGAAGACCTGCAGCTTGAAATTTGCTGACGTAATGGTTGATACCGGCATTGGTCAGTCGGTTTCCTCTTGGTCCCTTAAGGTCTAGCTTTCGCAGGCAGCTGGCGATAAGACTGGTGTGGGCCGGCTCATAAAGGACCGAGAGAAATTGTAGGAGGAGTTGTTCGAAATCGTTGAGCTTGTTGTAACTGGCTATTTGGACATCAATGCTGGGCATAAAAATATGTGAGAAAAAAGGGCGAATACGTCCCAAGATACTGAAAACAATAACTTTTAAGACATAATTGGTTTTTAAAGGGCCAAAGGGTGACTATATCATTGTCTTGACCTGATATAAATGAAAAAAAGTCAGAAATCTAAAAGCGGTTGCTCTGAGGTTACCCGCAGGGGTAGGCAAATAGCATATCAAAACATGAGCTTATTGGTAGTAATAGGAAAACGCCTTTACCTAAATTGACAGGCAATGATGATGCAGTGATGGCCGTCTTACGATGGAGCAGACAGCCATCCTGCTAAAAGTTCTGCAGGCTCGGATGAGTATAAACTTCAGACTGAGCTTGTTGGTTTATGAGCCATGCTTCCATTACTTGCTGTTGTTTATATTGCAGCAGCTGTTGGTGATAGCGCTGGCGATCGTCAGCGCTCAAAGGTGTTTGAGGAGGATTACGGCTGGTGAATTGATAAACATAATAATCTTGGCCAACCACAGCGGGTTCTTTGGAAATGGGGTTGGATGCAGAAAGCCGAAAGACATTGGCAACCAGTTCCTGAGGGAACGAGGATTCCGCGCTGCTGCTATTTTTTTCTAACGAGCCAGATTGCTGTAAAGAGAGCCCAATCTCATGGGCCAGGGTTTCAAACGATGAATTTTCTTTGTTGAGATCATCTATAAGATTTTCTGCGGCACGTCGTGCCATATCTGCTGATTTCTCTGTCTTAAAATCTGTCACTGCTCTTTCTCGAACCTCGCTGAGTTCCGGTATTTCGGGCTGTTTTATAGAAGCCATTGAAATGATGGCGTATCCTTTGGCTGTTTCTACCAGAGAGCTTAGTTCTCCTTCATTAAGGGCAAAAGCCCGTTCAAGAAACTGAGGGTCTGAGGGCAGTCCGTCCGGGGGGGTTTTCTGGCTGAAATAGTCTGTTTCGACCACCTTCGTCTCCGGGTGAGCGCCGAGGTAGGCTGCGAGGCTGCCGGAGCCGATAATTCCCTCATAGGATTCATTTGCTACTTGAAAAGCAAGGGGCTTGGCCTGCTCCAACTGGAGTGTACTGGCAATTTCCGTACTTACCTCATCTAAAGCACGTATCCCTGCAAGCTGAATTTCCTCGAGTTTGATAATGTGATAACCAAAATCTGTTTTAACCACATCACTGATATCTCCTTCTTGCATAGCAAATACGGTATCGTTGAATGGTTTAACCATCTGTCCTTGAGCAAAGAAACCAAGGTCTCCTCCAGCAGAAGCTGTGGGGCCCTCAGAGAATTGTTTTGCAAGTTCTGCAAAATCTTCCCCATTGTTGGCTTTTTCTCGGATTAATTCAGCTTCGCTCTGCTGTTTTTGATGAATTTCTGCAGAATCTTCAGGTGTTGCTTTCAGAAGAATGTGTCTGGCATGCCTCTTTTCAGGGATTTGATACTCAGTTAGGTGCTGGTCATAATACGCCTGAATATCTGCTTCTTCAATGGTGACTTTATTGCCAATAGCCTCGTAACTGAATGGCAGGTAGGTAAGCTTTATTAAGGTCTCCGGTTTATAGCGCTCTCCTGCAGTTTGATACCACAATTCAAGATCCTCGTCAGTGATCTCAACCTCTGCAAGAAAAGAATCAGGTGAAAGGACTACATATGAGACAGAAACTGTCTCTTTTTCAAGGTTGTAGAGATCTTCAACCTCAAAATCGCTCGCTGATACGGCAAAACTGGTAAGATTATCTACTGTCTTGTTGGCGAGCAGGTCGAAGCGGAGCGACTCTTCAAATTTTGTCGGTGACATTCTGTTTGAGGCAAGGATCGATTTGTAGCGCTCAAGGCTGAAGGCGCCATTTTCCTGAAACTGAACCATACCCTCAACTTCTTTTTGTACCTCCGGTGCACTGACCATGAGCCCCATCTCGACCCCACCTTGCCTTAAAAGTGCCTCTTGGGTTAATTGATTGATCACCTGCTGCTTGATATTGAAACTCTCGGCCAGACCTTTTGGGAGTGTGCCCCCAAATTGCTGAGCAAGGCGGGTGTATGCCTGATCATAGGCGCGTTGAAACTGCTCGAAGGTAATCTCCTCGCCGTTAACGACAATCGCTGCTTCCTGTTTATTCATCAAGTTTGTACCGACGCCCCAGAAAATAAAAACAAGGGCGATCATGACGACGATAGCCTGAATTACCAGCGATTGTGCTTTGTCTCTAAGAATTTGCAGCATGACTCATAAATGAGATTAAGGTTCATGGTGGACAAAAAAAGTTGTATTTTTTTTGCCTAAACGACACGGGAAATTCACTGTTGCCCAATGAGGGTTGGATTTAACCCGAATGGGTTCTTACTGCAAGTAAAATTACAAAGATACGGTTCAGAGCAACGTTTCAAAATCCGCCTATGAATTCTACAGAGTCACAGAGAACATGCCCAGACAAAATAGTCCGGTTTTGCGGGGTTTTTCAAGAGGCGTCAAAAAAAATGTGTAATATGGGGCTGTTTTAGAGGCCTTTTGGGGCACTATAAATGATTGCTCATTCACTTGACAAACCCTTTTCCCTATAGTAATAAAGCCTAGTTGAAGAATCTTGAGTTTAAATGAATTACTACCAGTAATGCTGCGAGCAAGTAACTAATTACTATATCAAGGAGGTATGAAATGCCAACAGTAGAACACAATGGAGACGCTTTCCAAGTAGATGAAGACGGTTTCCTGTTGAAAGGTATGGATGAATGGAATGCTAACTGGGTTGATTATGTTAAAGGTTCTGAAGGTATTTCTGACCTGACTGACGAGCATCAAAAAGTTATCGACGCACTGCAAGAGTACTACAAGAAAAATGGTATTGCTCCGATGGTACGTATCCTCTCCAAGACCACTGGCTACCCGCTGAAGAGAATCTATGAGCTTTTTCCTTCCGGACCAGGCAAAGGAGCATGTAAGATGGCAGGACTGCCGAAGCCAACCGGTTGTGTATAAATAGATCCAGTCATCTCATCAAGTTTAAAGGAGGCAAGCCCACAAGGGGTTGCCTCCTTTTTTTATCTCTTTATAGTATCTTCGCAGAGGCTGTTTTGACGTTCTTCAATTCTGCGGTGATATTCCAGGTTGCTGATCCGAGCACCACGCAGGCCACCACGTAGGTTTATTTCAGTAAAATAGGTGGTGGCAGCATCGGTTATCATCAGATCTATGTGGGCATAGGGAAATTCACCCTGCGCCATGATTCTCTTGCACAATATGAGCTGATCGTCTGTTAGTCTTGCTTCCGCTGCCGTGCCCCCGCAGTGCAGATTGTGCCTGAAATTATAAGGATTGGCTCGTTCATAGGTTTCTATATAGTTACCTATGATGATTATTCTCAGATCGCGGCAGTTCGACATGAACGGCTGCAGGACATAAGGGAATGGCAGGGTGCCTGTTAAGGATTGTGTATAAACCTCTTCAATGGATTGATACAGAAAGACTCCAAGACCACCATTTTTGCCTTCCTGCTTGACGACCACTTTTTCTATGCCGCCCTGCCCATATCTTCGGATAGCCTGGAGCACATCATGTACCGTGTAGATGGCGATGGTGTCCGGCAGCATTGCCCAGTGAAACAGCCTTGTTTGAAACGTTTTCGACCTGCTGCAGAGTTGTGATCGGAATGAAGGTACAGAAAGCACTCCACGTTCTGAGAGATCGAGAAGTAAATGCTCTTCATGTGGCCTGAGTCGGAGCCGGCAGCAGATTATGTCGCCTGCCTCCAGTAAATCGTATTGTTCTAAAAGGGATCTGTTGTCTCTGATAATACGACGAGACTGTTTCAAAAGATCATCTCCTTGAAACGTTGATGAAAATAGGTCAGGTCCTCTTCACAGGAACCACAGAAAAGCAAGACATCACCGTTGGTCTGAGAAGCGTCACTCTCATGAGAAAAACTGCCATCACTGTTTTGTCTATAATATGATGTCAGGAGGACATCATTGGCGAGTTCAAAAAAATCTTCATCGTTTCCGCAGATCGGACAAACAAGCCGATTGGCAATTGTTGATTTAGGTACAGAAGGCATGGCGGAGGAGGGTTAACAATACATTCAGGAGTTCTGTTCTTGGACTTCAGCGTCGCCGTCACCACTTTTTGCGCTTACGAGGTGCAAGTCTCTGGTGGCAGCTTTTACTTCACCATCAAGTATCGCCCCTGGTTCCACGGTCAAGTTTCCAGCTTCCAGTCTGCCATGAATCGAACACCCTTTCCGGGCAGTGACAATGTTGGCCTTGATATTCCCGTTAATGGATCCATTACATATAAAAGAAGATACTTTCAGGTCTCCGATGATCTTGCCTGATTCACTGAGAACCAGGTGCTCGCCAGTTATGTTGCCGTTGACTGTACCGTCGATTCTGGTTTTCCCCTTAAAGGTGATCTCGCCTGTTACAGACATGGTTTTGTCGATAATTGATGAGATTGTTTCACTTTCTGCTTTCTGCATTTCCTTTTCAAGATCATCTTTTTTGCCGAACATAATTGAACATTTACTCCTGGTCGCTTGAAAAAGTGTGGGACATGCCTGCGACCTTCATGAATTTTGTCGGGTTAATCGGTTTTTTATTCAAGAGAATCTCGTAATGCAGATGGGGGCCCGTTGAACGCCCGGAACTGCCAACCTGACCAATAACCTGGCCCTGCTCAACAAATTCTCCTTTTTTTACGAGATAACTCTGCATATGACCAAATGCCGTAACATATCCGTTTCCGTGATCAATTTTCACGTAGTTGCCGTAGCCGCCATTTTTGAAAGCCTTGATTACCTTGCCACTGGCGGTGGCCCGGATTTTATCGCCTTTTTTCCCTTTGATATCGACGCCCTCATGAAATCCTTTTTTCTTGTTAACAGGATCGGTTCGCTTACCAAAAGGGGAAGATATCCTGCCGCTCACTGGTCTGCCAAGCGGTATCGTGCGGATG
>JABDPQ010000599.1 GCA_013042695.1 Desulfobacterales bacterium
CGCCACTGACCACCGTAATACCTTTTTTCCTGAGATATTGAGCCCCACTTCCATCAACCAAAGGATTGGGGTCCAACATGCCTATGACAACCTTTGAGATGCCACTGCCTGCAATTGCATGACTACACGGCGGCGTCCTGCCAACATGATTGCAGGGCTCCAGCGTAACGTACAAGGTTGCATTCATCGCGTTTGATCCGGCTTTCTGCAAAGCGTGAATTTCGGCATGCGGTGTACCGGCTTTCTTGTGATATCCTTTGGCAATGATTTCGTTATTTTTAACAATAACCGCACCGACGCAAGGATTAGGAGATGTCCTGCCAACCCCTTTTCTGGCTTCTCGCAAAGCCAGTTTCATATAATAACTATCATTGCTGCTGGTCATGGTTGTATCGGCGTCAGGATCGTTTAGTTGGTCTCACTCTTTTCTCGGGCATCAAGTAGTGATTTTAACTCGTCCATAAATTCGTTCACATCCTTAAATTGACGATATACCGATGCAAATCTTACATAGGCAACTTCATCAAGTCTCGACAAATTTTCCATTACCCACTCACCGATTACCGATGAAGGTACTTCTTTTGACCCAAGATCCTGTAGATTATGCTCAATCTCATCGACAAATTGATCTATGGCGTCTCTGCTTATCGGTCTTTTTTCACATGCTTTTTCCAAGCCAACAACAATTTTTTTTCGATCCCAGGCTTCTCTCCTGCCATCTTTTTTTACCAGCACCGGCATCATCACTTCAAGCCGTTCATAGGTTGTGAATCTTTGATCGCAGGCAAGACATGAGCGTCGCCTTCTGGTAATGGTACTATCTTTATTTAACCGAGAGTCGATAACTTTATTATCCAAATCGCCGCAATACGGACATTTCATTGTAGCCCCCTTACTGACTCTGATTTTTCATGAACAGACTGCTGCAAAGACATGGTGAACTCTAGCCTGAATATTTCATGAAAAACGGAACAGATTATTTAAAATCATATTACTGTCAAAATGATATGCTTGATTACGAGCATATGACCGAGGATACAGTTTGTACCATAAATCAAGAAAACCTTTTTGTACTATTTTCACCCTTCGAAAATATCAAGGCTAATTGTTACTATGATAGACCTAATAGCAGGATAGTACAATGACCATTGCCTGACCAATAGTTTTAAAACCAAGAAGCCGGTATTGTCATTACACAATACCGGCTTCTTGGTTTTCTCTAATCGACTGAGTGCTAATCACTATACATATTTACCCGCAGCTGATGTCGACCACCACTAAAATCAGACGCCAACCACCTCTCGACAATGGCCTCGGCGATACCCAGGCCAAGTACTCTGGCACCAAGACATAAGACATTGGCATTATTATGTTCCCGACTCAATCGAGCGGTATATTCATCATGGCAGAGTGCCGCTCGTATATCCCGGTGTCTATTTGCCGCAAGCGACATACCAATCCCTGTTCCACATATGAGGATACCGCATTCAGCCTTGCCACCTCTCACCTGGTTACAGACTGCATCTGCAAAATTAGGGTAATCAACTGAATTGATAGAGTCGCAGCCCAGGTAGGTTACCTTATGGCCATATTGCTGAAGCTTGGACGCAAGGTGTACTTTGAGATCAAAACCACCATGATCAGAACCAATTGCAATTCTCATCGTTACCTGGTGTAAATAATCAGCCGTCAAACCGACTCATAGCAACCACTGCATTGGTTCCGCCAAAACCAAATGAGTTTGACAGTGCCGCTCTTATCTCCATTGATCTTGCTGTGTTTGGCACATAATCAAGATCACAGTCAGGACTTGGGTTATGCAAATTTATGGTTGGTGGGGCCATTTGATCTCGAATGCTCAGTGCAGTGAATACAGATTCAATTCCTCCTGCCGCCCCAAGCATATGTCCGGTCATTGATTTGGTTGAACTAATTGCCATGCGCCTGGCATCTTCACCAAAAACTGTTTTTATTGCCAGGGTTTCACAGCGGTCATTTAGCGGCGTTGAGGTACCGTGGGCATTAATGTAATCAACATCGCCAGTTCCAAGTCCGGCATCTTCGAGAGCACAACGAATGCTGCGTACAGCGCCTTCACCGTCATCCGGTGGAGCCGCAATATGATACGCATCGCTGCTGAGACCGTAGCCTATTATTTCGGCAATAATTTGGGCGCCGCGTGCTCGGGCATGCTCCAGTTCCTCAAGAATGAGGATTCCTGCCCCTTCGGACATGACAAACCCGTCCCGTTCAGCATCAAAAGGTCGAGAAGCCTCGGCCGGATTATCATTTCTGGTGGAAAGTGCTTTCATTGATGAAAACCCACTGATTCCTAGCGGACAGATAACCGCCTCAGTTCCACCGGTTACGATGATATCACTCATGCCGTATTGGATATGACGAAAGGCCTCACCAACGGCATGTGTCCCCGCGGCACAGGCTGTCGTTAAGGTGAGATTTGGACCCTTAGAGCCTATTTCCATTGATATGTGACCGGAAGCCATATTCGGAATAACCATTGGGATGAAGAACGGCGTCAGCCTTCTATAGCCTCTATTCAATACCATTTCGTGATTCTCGGTAATAGTCGGTAAACCTCCCATTCCACAGCCGGTTATGACGCCAATCTTACCACAATTCTGCTCATTTACCTCAAGACCACTTTCTTCCATAGCCATACGAGTGGCCACAATTGCATATTTGACAAACAAGTCCAGGTGTTTTGCGCGTTTCTTGTCAAAGTGATCTTCTACGACAAAATCTTTTACTTCAGCGGCGATCTGTACCGAAAAACTTGAAACATCGAATCTGGTGATTCGGTCAATCACGCTTACTCCAGCACATATATTCTCCCAGGCCTTTTCAACTCCAGTCCCATGGGGGGTCACCAGCCCTGTGCCTGTCACAACAACCCTGCGGTTCGCCATTTAGTCTCCTCCGGCCGCGTCAGGTATGATCATCGAATCCACGGTCATTAGAAGCAAATTACAATAAGCTATTTAAGATTATTTACGTAATCAACAGC
>JABDPQ010000601.1 GCA_013042695.1 Desulfobacterales bacterium
GATGAGTTGAGAATGTGTCACAATCTTCATCTTTTGCTATACCTTGTGCGGATAGCACGCCATTTTCGAGACACAACCCACAACAACAGGAGGAGTCATGAAACAAACAATGAGAACCATGCTGTTAATGACCATGGTGGCAATGGTCAGTTTGATTGGAAGTTGGTCTGTGGCAGCTGACAAGTACCCTCATGAAACAGTTACCCTGATTACGCACTCCAGTCCGGGAGGAGGAAGCGATGTCTTCCTCAGAGAACTTTCCGGGTACATTGGTCCAGCTCTTGGAGTCAACGTAGTGGTTGAAAATGTACGAGGCGGCTCAGGCGCCAAGGCTATGGCAAAACTGGCTCAGTCACCGGCTGACGGATCTATTTTTTATGCTACGACACCGACATTCATCTACACATCTCTGCTTTCCACCCCTGAGTACAGGTTCTCGGACCTGGAGCCATTATTGAACATGTTTATCGACCCCGAAGTGATTTATACTGCAGCTAACAGTCCGTATAAATCGCTTGAGGATGTGATCAAGAAAGCCAAGGAGGATCGCGGCAAATGGGGTGCTGCAAATCCAGCTTCTCTTGAGCGTCAGGCACTGGAGCAGCTTAAGGTGGCCGCAGATGTCGACGCTGCCATCGTGACTCATGAGGGTGGTGGTGATCTCATGATCAACGTCATGAATGGAACCCTACAGATCGGTGTTGGAGAAGTTCAAGAACTGCTCTCGCAATTGGAAGCCGGACAGGTACGTCTGCTGGCAACTTTCAGCCGGGATCGTTTGGACAATTTCCCAGGTTTGCCGACGGTAAATGAGCTCGGATATGATGTGATTGTGCAGAAATTCCGCGGGTTGGCCGGACCCAAGGGATTGCCTGCCGACGTCATATCCATGTGGGAAAAGGCGGCCCAGGATGTGCTTGCTAATTCCGAATACAAAGCTGCCTATCAGAAAGCAAACCTGCGGGCCGAGTTAATACCTCATGATGAATATGGTGTTTTCATCAAAGATTTTGCTTCCCAAACAGAGAATTTTCTCCGTGAAACAGGAGTAATTAAGTAGCCGGATTAAGGGCGGAGCCGTCTGCTGCGGCAACGCCCTCGTCGTTCCAGATAGATATCTCTTCACAGGAATGGTCATGATTACACGTAATCTAGCAGGAGGCTTGTTGACCTTGACGCTTGGCGCTATTTACCTCTATTTCGCTTACGGTATTCACAAGAGTGCCCTTGCCGATACCATGGGCGCCGGAGGAGTACCGCGGGTTTACGGCTGGTTGATAGTCAGTCTCAGTATACTTCTCATCTGTCAGGGCTTGTGGGCATATCTGCGAACAAAAGTCACGGTTTCCTGGCGTGAGGAATGGAAAGGACAAGGCATAAAAACAATTAAAGCGGCTGGGCTCCTGTGCTTTGGCATGGTCTACCTGCTAATTGTTGATACACTTGGTTATCTCCCGTCGATCGCTTTGCTCCTTTTCGGTGTGGCATTGTATCGGGGTGCGCCGTTTGGGCTGCGATTGGTACTAACAAGTGTTGGCGGCGCCATCTTCATCTGGGCGATTTTCGTGCTCGTCCTTGGCGTCCACATGCCCTCCGGAATAATGGAATCATTTGGTCTCTAGGCAGTCATTTATTTACTCGCTTGTAAAAGGTTATTGCAATGGAAACGCTTCTTGCTTCCGCAGCATATTTGATGGAATTGAAAATCCTTGTCGCAGCACTTGCCGGTGTTGCCTGGGGGATAATGGGCGGTGCTCTGCCCGGTATCTCTCCCTCCATAACCATGGCTTTGCTGTTGCCTTTCACCTATACCATGGAACCTGGCAGTGCTATCGTGCTGCTCGCTTCCACCTATGTAGGTGCTGAATACGGAGGTTCTGTACCGGCAATCCTGATCCGCACCCCAGGGACTAATGCAGCGGCAGCAGCGGTGCTTGACGGATATGAGATGAACAAGCAGGGCAAACCGGGGTTGGCTCTTGGTATATCGCTCTATTCTGGGGTAATTGGAAGTCTGTTCGGGCTTACAATGCTCATTCTGCTCTCCGGACCGCTTGCCAGTGTAGCACTAGCATTTACTCCTCCTGCCTATTTCGCTCTTGGAGTCCTGGGTCTCAGTGTCATTGCCACCTTATCCGGTGAATCCCTGGTCAAAGGATTTATTTCAGCGTTGCTTGGTCTGATGGTGGCTACGATCGGCACCGATCCGGTTGCCGGCTCCAACCGTTTCACGTTTGGCAGTGCTGATCTGTTGTCGGGTATCGCTCCTGTGATGATCATGGTGGGTTTGTTTGCCATGAGCGAACTGCTTGTACAGGCGGGAACAAAAACTTCGGAGATAAAGGCAGCTTCCCGCACCAAACTTCAGTTTCCCGGATTCAAACTGGCCAGAAGGCTGGTATTCCCTCAGTCAATTGGCTGTGTAATTGGTACCTTCGAGGGGGTCATGCCTGGTGCCGGCGGAACTGTCGCCTCCTTCATGTCTTACAACGAGGCACGTCGTTGGTCGCGAAAGTCGGAAGAATTTGGCAAAGGGTCTCCCGAAGGGATTGCCGCTCCGGAAAGCGCCAACAATGCAGTAGCCGAGACAGCACTGGTTCCCCTCCTATCCTTTGGTATCCCGGGGTCCAATTCGACCGCCATTCTCCTCGGTGGTTTTCTCATTCACGGTATTCGGCCCGGCCCCATGCTCTTTGAGCGCTCAGCCGATGTGGTACACAGCCTCTATGCCGGCCTTTTTACCGCAGCCGTTGCGCTCCTGTTCATAGGCATGGCGTTGTTGCCTTTGTGCATCTGGCTTGTCAACAGACCCCGTTTTTATCTTAACGCTTTCATCTATGCCTTGATACTCTCCGGTATTTATTCTATTCACAACAGCCTGTTCGATCTGGGAATTATGATGGCTGCAGGAGTGGTGGGCTATTTTATGAGGATGTTTCGTTTTCCCTTTCTTCCCGCAGTCCTCGGTCTTGTTCTCGGTTATCTGGTGGAGAGCAATTTCCGCCGTTCACTTGTTCTTTCCGGAGATGATCTTCTAATCTTCATCGATGACCGGATTTCGCTCGGCCTGTTGTCGCTTGCCTTCATCTTTGTTGCAGGTTCGCTGGGGCGAAGATTCTATAAATTTATCAGAAAGCAAAACAAAGCTGAGAACCATACCAGTGCAGAGGAAAAAGCATGAACGAGAATGATAAAACAATTTCACAGCGCTTATCCAGATGGGCCGTCTCCATGGAGCCTGAAGATCTACCGCAGCCAGCTGTTGAAAAAATCAGGGATATCCTGGTCGATATCGTTGGGTTGTGCATTGCGGCGCGGAATGAGGATTATATTGAAGCAACCAAGGCTGCTGCAGAGCCCGGAGACCAGGTCATCATCGGTCATCCTGATCGAGTTTCACCCTCTAGTGCTGCGCTTATCAACGGTACCGCGGCACACGGTGAGGATTTCGACGATACCTTTGAGGGTGGACCCGTTCATTCGGGTGTCGTCATGGTGCCAGCGCTCCTGGCAGCTGCCCAGACTCATGGCTTGACCAATGACCGCGTTGTTCTTGGTATGGCAACAGGGGCGGAGCTCCTCTGCCGTCTCGCACTGACGCTGCCAAAAGGGGTCCATAAGGCCGGATTTCATCCCACAGCCGTGCTGGGGGTCTTCGGGGCAACCTTAGGCATCTGCAGTGCCTGCCGGGCGAGTGAAGAGGTGACTGCAAATGCCCTCGGTATCGCTGGCAGCATGGCTTCGGGAATTATCGAATACCTTGGCGATGGCAGCTGGACGAAACGTATGCATCCCGGCTGGGCTGCACAGTCTGCGTTGCGTGCTTATGCCATGGCTCAAGCGGGTTTCATCGGTCCGAAAGCTGTATTTGAGGGTACCCATGGCGTCTTCAATGTCTTTGCTTCGTCCATTGAGCCACGCCCCGAACAGCTTTTCAAGGAGCTTGGAACACGCTGGGTAACTGAAACCATCGCCTTAAAGCCCTATCCCTGCGGATCAATGATTCAACCTTATATAGACTGCGCCATTCAACTGAAGCAGCGTAGAGTAAGTCTTGAAGGCCTTGAGGCTGTAGTGTGCAAGACAGCAGAAGGAATTGTACATCGGCTGTGGGAACCGCTGGAGCTGAAACGTCAACCGCCGACCGCATATGCCGCCAAATTTTCTACGCCCTTTGGGATTGCCCTTGGTCTGATACGCGGACAAGCTGGATTGCAGGATTACTCTGAGGCGGCTATCCGTGACAACAACTTGCTCACAATTTCCCGGCTCGTTGATTTTGAAATCGATCCTGACGATCCCTATCCCGATGTATTTACCGGACATGTTCGTCTTGTTTATGCAAACGGCCGCTGCGAGGAGGTCGAGCAGGGTTTTGTGAGGGGCGGTATGGAACACCCGTTGTCACGTCAGGAGATTGACGATAAATTTCGGGCCAATGTGGCCTTTGGTAGAAGCGATGAAGCAGAACGGGTGCTCGAGGTCTGCGAGCAGATCGGCTACCAGCAGGGTGATTATCGACTTATCAAGGCCCTTGCCAACGTCTGAATCGCCATCTGACTGGATAGTATCACATTCAAATGTAGTATATCAGGTTAGCCAGAAACCAGAGGACAATGTATCCAGAATGGCTGAATGCGGCTGAGCGTCTGGGTTGAAAAATAGAGCACGTTATTTTTAAGGAGCATAATTTTTCAATGAATCTATTCGAAAAGATCTGTCTGTCCCATAATATTGATACCGATCGCGATACCCTCACCGTCTATCCGGATCAGGTGCTTACTCATGATGGAACTGCCACCTCGGTATTTTTGCAGCTGGAGGCTATGGGTGTAAAGCGTGTCACGCCATTTACCGTGGTTCACGTCGACCACAACACCCTGCAGGTCGGTCATCGAAATCCGGATGACCATGTCTATCTGAAAGGAATGGCGGCCAAGATGGGAGCAGTCTATTCCGTGCCTGGCAACGGCATCTGTCATCAGGTTCATTTAGAAAATTTTATCACACCCGGCCATATCCTGCTTGGCTCTGATAGCCATACAGCTACAGCAGGAGGCCTGGGCTGTCTCGGTTTGGGGTCAGGCGGCCTCGATATCGCCATGGTGCTGGCCGGAGAGCCGTATCATATGATTCGACCCCAGATAATTGGGATTTATTTAGAAGGAAGGTTGCCGGTTTGGGTGACAGGTAAGGATGTTATCCTGCATTTACTCGGACTTATATCGGTGCAGGGAGGCGTCGGTTCAGTACTTGAATTCCACGGCCCTGGTGTTAGGGAGCTGTCCGTCAGCGAACGCGCCACTATCTGCAACATGGCAACGGAAACTGGAGCGACCAGTGCCCTGTTTCCCTCAGATGAGCGTTCCCTTAGCTTTTTACAGCAGTTTGGCAGGGACGAAGATTATGAACAGTGGAGCGCAGATAAATCAGCAGTCTATGATCGGCTCATCGAGATTGACCTGAGTGCGCTGCGACCTATGGTGGCACTGCCCCACAGTCCAGACAATGTCAAACCTGTTGAAGAGGCGGCCGGCATTTCTGTCGCACAGATCTGTATAGGCAGTTGTACGAATTCCTCGTTTGCGGACCTTGCTATCGCCGCCCGGGTTGTAGAAGGAAAGAATGTCCATCCCGATACTGCGCTCACGATTTCCCCTGGTTCTCGGCGAACGCTGGCGGCAATCACGAAAAGCGGAGACCTGGGCCGTCTCATTGGGGCAGGGAGTCGTTTACTCGAATGCTCCTGCGGTCCCTGCAATGGCATCGGTCAGGCGCCTGCTTCAGGTACCAATACACTGCGTACCCACAACCGCAACTTTCGGGGCCGATGTGGTACAACCGATGCCAGTTCTTTTCTCTGCAGTGCCGAAACAGCTGCCGTTTCGGCACTGACTGGAACAATTACCGATCCGCGGGAGTGGGGAATTCCCCCAGATATTGAGTCGCCTGAATATATAGTTGATTTTCCCGATCTTTTTCTTGCTCCCGCGGCTGAGCCCGATTCAATAGCTGTCGTTAAAGGACCCAATATCAAGGAGATTCCTCGTGGTACCCGGCCTGAGAAGAATTTTACGGCAAGCGTTGGGTTGAAACTCGGCGACGACGTGACCACTGACGACATCCTTCCTGGAGGTGCCACCATGCTGTCCCTGCGCTCCAACGTGCCCGCGTCGGTACCCTATCTCTTTCAACGTGTTAACCAACGTTTTGGCGAGAAGCTGGAGCAATTGGGACCGCAATGGATCGTTGTGGGTGGCGCCAACTATGGTCAAGGATCTGCTCGCGAGCATGCTGTCATGGTCCCTATGTATGCTGGCCTTGCCGTTGTGATCACCAAGTCTTTCGCCAGAATTCACCGCAAAAATCTTATTAATTTCGGTGTCGTACCACTCATCTTTCAAGATCAAGGTGACTATGATTTGATTGAGGGTGGGGATGTATTGCAAATTGAACGTTTTCCGGAGCAATTGCGGGGCGGATCGGTAATTGTATGGAATGAAACGAAGAAACGAAATTTTACTGCTCTGAACCGGTGCGATGAGAGGGAGACAGACATTATTCTCAACGGTGGCCTGTTGAACAAGATGCGGCTGAAATATGAAACGGCTGAGCTCTGAAGATGGCGCTGATATCGAAATTACAATAAGAGATAAACCTCTTACCGGCCTGAGTGATCTGTCAGAATGATACGCTTTGCCTGTACGTTTGGATAATCTGAAAGGAGCTGGAAGTAAGTGAGAGAAACAATGTTTCAGGGAGGCAGGGATGAGCAAGGAAATGGGCGTGAATAAGGATAAGATCGCAGTCCTTCTCATGGATTTTCAGAACAAGCAGATTCAAAACCAACCGGAGCAGAAACGGGACATCCTCATTGAGAAGGCAAAAGGGGTTCTGGCCACTGCCCGCAGACTGAAACTGCCAATAATCCATGTTGAGGTACGCTCACGGCAGGGACCTCCAAAATTCAAACCGTGGGATATAACCCGTCGCCAGCATAGTGGAAACGAAGACCTTGGTGAACGGGAGGATATCTTCAAGATCCATCCAGATGTGCAGCCCGCCAGTGGCGAACCGGTGGTAACGAAACGGCGGATAGGGCCTTTTTCCACGACAAACCTCTTCGATATTCTCCTTGATTTAGGTGTTGAACAGATCGTCCTTTTGGGGATTTCAACCGGTGGAGTCGTCTTGTCAGTCGTACGGTGGGCAGCGGACATGGATTATGAGATCATTGTCCTGGCAGATGCGTGCTCTGATGCCGATGAAGAGGTTCACCGAGTGCTGGTGGAGAAGGTCTTTCCGCGACAAGCTGTGGTGATGACGTGTAATGAATTTCTTCAGAAGCTCGCCGATCGTGGGTAGCGGGGTCCGTTTCGGAGAAAGCCCTGCTAAACAGCGCTTTCAGTCACTGTCAAAGAGGAAAGGATATTGTCATGCGACTTTCCAATAAAACGGCGCTCATTACTGGCGCGAGCCGAAATATTGGCAAACATATTGCCTTGTCTTTTGCCCGCGAAGGTGCCGATCTCATTCTCAATACGAGCAAGAGTCGTGACCTCCTGGACGCTGCTGCCGCTGAATGTCAGGAAAACGGGGTACGGGTTATCACGGTCATGGGTGATGTTTCCGTTTCGCGTGAGGCGAAGGCAATTGTTCACCAGGGGCTTGAAGAGCTGGGCAAAATAGACATTCTTGTCAGTAATGCAGCCATTCGTCCCCATAAGCCAATTATCGATCTCACTGACGAGGAGTGGCTTCATGTTTTGAATGTAAACTTGACCGCCTCTTTTTATCTGTTCAAAGCTGTGCTGCCTCATATGATGAGCAGGGGGAGTGGGAGCATGATTGCTATGGGTGGCCAAGTTGCTATCACTGGCAAGCCGTATACTGCCGCTGTCGCCGCTTCAAAGACTGGTCTGCTTGGACTGGTCAGAGCTACTGCTGCCGAGATGGCGCCCCATGGAATAAGGGTCAATAGTATCAATCCTGGTAGAACCGATACCGAGAGGCACCATCCCGAATGGTATCCGGAAAGAGTCGGAAGTAAGCAGGACAAGGCAGTTAAACTCCATGAAATTCCTCTGCGGCGACTGGCTACAAAGGCGGATATTGCCAATGCGTGCCTGTTTCTCGCCTCAGATGAAGCTGCCTATATTACCGGGGAGCAATTAAACGTTGTTGGCGGAAGATATATGGTTTAGGCCTCATGCTTTCAGATAAACTGATTTTCACGGGATCGACCAATTCAACTGTCCAACACAATTAATACCCAATATAGGCTGCGACTATTTAATTTCTCTGCGAATTGAATAAAGAGCATACGAGGTATTCAATTTGACAGATTGCTGTAATTGGTATCTTTCATAGCTTGAAAGGAAACACTATGACTCATAATCAGAGCAGCTTCATCGTGGTGGTTAAGCGTGAATGTCCGACATGTCTGATAATGGTGCCGGTTATCAAACAGCTGCTGCAGGCAGGAAAACAGATTGAAATCTATTGCCAGGACGATGAATCGTTCCATGACGAGATTGAGTTCATACACCATGATGTGGACCTTGAGCACTCCTTTCGATATGACGTTGAATATGTTCCCACCTTGATTCGAAAAGAGCATGAGCATGAGACGGGACGTGTTTTTGGGTGGAACCGTGAGGAGTGGGAACGCCTTACGGGCGTTGAACCGCTCGCAAAAGACTTGCCAGAGAACCAGCCGGGGTGCGGCTCAAAATCGGTTGAGCCAGGGGTTATGGAACAACTGCAGGCTCGATTCGGGGCGGTACCGATGAGATCGAGAAAAATTGAATTTTCCCCATGGGACGATCCTGTAGAGCTTGCCTATACTCGTGGCTGGACTGATTGACTCCCGGTCGTACCTCCCACCGATGACCGTATCCTGCGCATGCTCGGAGGTACTGAGCGACAGCCAGCTGAAGTTGTCGGCATCATGCCACCGAACATGCAGGAATGTACCATAGAAAAGATTGCAATCAATGCGGTCATGGCGGGGGCAAAACCTGAATATATGCGGGTTATTCTTGCCGTTGTCGAAGCCGCCTTGAAGCCTGAATTTACCCTGCATGGCGTTCTGTGCACCCTGAGTTTTTCGGGTCCCGTCATCCTAGTAAACGGACCGGTGACCAAAGCAATCGGCATGAACAGGGGTGGAAATTTTCTGGGCCAAGGCAACCGGGCCAATGGTACAATTGGTCGGACCCTGCAACTTATCGTGCGCAACGTGGGCGGAGGAATACCGGGGGAGATTGATCGCGCGGTGTTCGGAAATCCGGGCAAATACACCTACTGTTTTACTGAGGACGAGACAGACCCTGATTGGGAACCCTTGCATGTCTCTCGTGGCTGCGAGCCCGGTTCAGACGCGGTAACCCTGAATCAGGGACATGGCTTGACCGCTTTTGCAGATAATATCAAGTTCCACTCGCAGGGTGATATTAGGACTTGGAAATCCAGTCCCGACGACATTGGTCATCGGACCTTTCAGGGCCACTTTGTTCTTTCTAATCGAGGCAATGGCTTGCTCAGGAACCGGTACGCCGTATTCGGCAATGGCACATTGGCCAGCAATATAGTCATAAGCATCAGCTTCGGGAACATGTTAGCACGCTTTACCGATCACAAACGCCAGCTCGGCTTCATACCCCAGAGCCTGGGTCATTGCCGGACGGGGTATAGGGTCTTCATAGGACGCCACCGCATTTGCAAATTTGGCGAAAATGCGCGGTTCGGCATGGGGCTTCATCCCGAGTTCTTCAAGGAAATCATGAAAGTTATGGGCCACACAGATGATCTTTGACGGCTTGAGGACCGGTGCCAACAAGCGAACTTTGTTGAGCTCCAGAACCACTGGAGCGTTCCGAACTGTCAACTCAGCCTTCTGTTGTTCTCTTACCCATTTAAGGCAATCCCTTGCTGCCTGCATGGATTCCTCGCCACTTTCCAGGAAGGCAATAGTTTCCGAGGGGACTATCAACTCCGCCTTGACCCTGGGGCGTGGATCGTTCTTTGAGACCAGCATAGCCTCACAGGCTAGATTCAGATCAATAACTTCTTCGTTTTCCAGGCAGCCAAGACGTGGGTCACCTTTTTTCTAATACATTACCAATTTCATTATTCATCTCCTTGTATTCTCAATACAAAACCCATTACTCCATCCATGCACAAGGGCTGCAGGATTAACCTTTAGAACAATAGACAGAAAAGCAGTCGGCATATACGCCGTCCTTGTCTCTTATTCGCTTAGTGTCACAAGTATATGTGACAGTCGATACTCATTTAGAGCCTTCCAATACCTTACTATCCAGAGATCCGGAGAAACTTTCTGGAAAAAACTCCTCAATTGTCAGTTTCCGTGGACTAAGGCCCTGTTCATAAGCATACCGAGCTAGAACTTCCAGTGTTTTACGATTTTGTTCCAGACCGTATGGCCAAAAATTATCGCCAAAAACCTGCCTTGTTTCCTCCATGTAGGCAGGAAGCATCGGTACCATTACTGCAAACGCCTTGGTATCCGAAAGGGCCTCAACCGTTTGCTGCCGGGCCTCAAGCAATGCCTGATAAATAGTCTCCAAGATCCTGGGGGCGCGCTCGTAGACATCTCTTCGTACCACTACGCAATGCATAATCGGGTGTATACCAGTTTGTCGATAATATTCAATTTCTGCAGATTTATAATCGGGAAACATGCGCCGGATATGCGTCAATCCAGCGGAAAAACATGCAGGAGCCTGGTGAATCAAGGCCGCATCGACTTCCCCGGAAGCAAGAATGTCAGATAAATTCTGCCCGTCTTCCATATACCTTATCCTTGCTCCTGCAGGCACTTTCAGAGGAACGCGTGGATGCTTTGCTGCTACCCAGTCGATTGTATGCAGATCAAACCTGTACTGGTCGCCAAGAATCCCGACAATCCAAACAAGCGCGGTCATCCCCCATTCGCGGATAGCGATCCTTTTACCGTTCAGGTCTTGTGGCTCCTCAATTCCTGAACCGGCGTGGTAATAGACCATCGAGTGCCGAAAAGCTCTGCTGGGAAAAGCAGGCAGCGCTACAAAGGGATTGTCAGGCTGACCTGAGAGGTAACAATAAGCGCCCATGGACATTTCCGATACATCGAACTCCTGATCCTGGCACATCCGCGCGAAAATTTCCGAAGGGGGCAGATGTTCAACCTGCAGATTGATACCTCTTTCTCGAAGCGAATCCAGGTCGAGGGCCTGTATCCGATCGTAGTTGCCGAAAGCCCCGGTAAGCGTAATCTTTTGTGTCATTGTTCTATCCTGTTGCAGGGTGGTGCCGTGAAATGGGCCGAATACGCACAGCCCTATCGATCCACTTCGCGGCACACCTATCTTCTATATTGACCTTCAACATTCAAGCTCGAGAATATCCAGGCCGTTGATTCGGTCCAGGAGGTAGATCAAGCCCCGCCCATCAACATCGACGTCGTTGCTCATAGGTTTGAAGTTGTCATACAGCATAGACAACGGGATAGCATGGCCATCCCGTTGTCAGAGGCTATGAATGATCAATCTGAACGGGGTTACATCTTGCCGCAGCCCATTCCTGATGCTCTTTCTAGATAGCTGCTGTCGATAAATTTACTGGCATCAAGAGGTTCTTTGAGTTCTCCGCCCTCATACATCAGGTCTGCCAGCGCCTGGTAACCGTTTGTGTCAAGCAGTGCGTTTGGATCGGTAGGAAACATGTTTACACTCATCGCAACGTCGTAGAATTTTTGCACGGCTTTTTCATCAGCACCGCGAACGTTGTCGGTTACATAGGATACAAAGGTATCCTTGCCAGTATTAATCCAGGCGTTAACCTCAAGGTTTGCGCAGGCGATAGCTGTGGCGAGTTCGGCATTCTGCTCAAGATACTCCCGCTCGGCAAATACGGCTC
>JABDPQ010000602.1 GCA_013042695.1 Desulfobacterales bacterium
GCTCAATATTGGTAAAACCCAATTGCCGAGAATAATCGATAATCGCAGGAAGGTCCTGATGCAGGGTTGGCTCACCCCCGCTGATCTGCACCGGGATGGTACCTGCAACCGCAAGCAGATTTTCAAGGCGGGTTTTTACTTCGTCAAGTGAGACTTCCTCTGCCACATTGTTGGCACTGGTGAAACAGAGGGGGCAGGTCATGTTGCAGCGATTGGTGACTTCAACCATGGCCATTAACGGACGATGTGAGCCGCCGCTGAACCGGCCAAATTGCTGTTTTGCTTTTATAGTGTGAAGATTGGCATTTTGCATAGCAGAAAATTGTCACGACGTTTGCGAGTAAGCAGAACATGCAACGGAAACAAGCTCTTGGCATAATTGCAGCCTCTGCTGATAAAACTCAGCAGCCTGGATAGTTTCACGTAATGCGCTCGATCTATATATGTGTTAATCCTCTTGAGACATGAGCTCAGTATTTTATTCCAATACCCCCTTTGCACATGAGAGGAATATCGATACCAGCAGTATCATATTCATTCCTACATTAACCATTCATATCATGTGACGATACATCAATGGTATTTTGAACAACATTACAGGTTTTCTGTTAATACTAATGCTGTTGGCCATGCTGCAGGGCTAGGAGTAATTCTAAAATGCATTTTTCAGGTTGATCGGATGGACCCTACCTGTAAAGATGGCTTGGTCTCTTCAGTCGACATAGTGCACAATTGTGGTTAATTTCTTTTGCTGGATCGTTACATGGAGGCCGACTGGTCCAGCGACAATCAGAATTACGCGGTGGGGGAGTGCGGCTGCCCTGGAATTCTATCAAGAGACAATATATGAAACGTTTATCAATGATGATCGCGGTAATTGTGATGGTGACAGCGGTACCGGCAATGGCAGTAAAGAGGACGGGTAATGATCTGCTTGTAGACTGTGGCAACCTTATGAGTACTGAGTCGATAGAAAGTGTGAGTAAAGAAAAGTTACTGGGGATTGGCTATTGCATTGGCCTGATCGATGGACTGGTCACCTTCAACTATGTTTATGAAGCAGTGCTTGAAGGGGAAGGAAACAGCAAGATGGTCCAGATGTGTTTGCCGCAGCGTATTTCGACGAGGCAGTCAGCAGAGGTCATTGTCAAATATCTTCAAGACAATCCCCGTCGGTTGCCGGAATCAGGTCAAGCTTTGGCAGCCCAGGCGCTGGTTACTGCTTACCCCTGCAGCCACGAGACGGCAAAATGAAGCCTGCGATAGTCACCGTGGCCAGAAGATATAGGTAAAATGATAAAGCAGCCGGGGAAAGGCCAAAACGACGTGATATTCCACAAGCGGCGGAGTGGCATCAGGTAGATAGCGATACTATTTTTTTCGCAACGCCTCGATCGTTACCAGGATATCGACATCCTTGCCGACTGCACCCATCTTGTAATATTTTCCATCCCCAACGTCATATGCCAGCCGGTCAAGGGTCAGACGACCATTAAAACCTGCCACCTCCATATCAGGTGCCAACGGATTTTCTCTTATTCCTTCAAAAGTAAGAGGCAGAACCAGCTCTGTAGAAACATCCTTTATGGTCAATGTGCCATTGACATTATAGGTGTTTCCTTCTGCCTTGGTGATACGATTACTGGTAAATGTCATTAATGGGTATT
The DNA here is from genome assembly GCA_013042695.1 of Desulfobacterales bacterium. Classification (GTDB taxonomy): domain Bacteria; phylum Desulfobacterota; class Desulfobulbia; order Desulfobulbales; family Desulfocapsaceae; genus JABDPQ01. Next base: position 1,668 of record JABDPQ010000602.1, read on the forward strand.
TGGATGCATCAAAGAAATCGGCTGACCGTAAATGTCTGTCTCGTTTGCCTATTCCGGTATCAACACTTTTTATCTTGATCTCAAAGGAAAATTCACTGTCCTTGAGATTATCGGGATCAAAGACGAGGGTTCCCTTATAATCGGTGAAGCGACCTTGAACCTTGGAATAAATGTGATCGACGCTGAAATAGAAGTTTGTATGGTCTTCATCAATCTTCCAGGGACGAACTTCAGCCTGCAGCGACGATGCAATTAGTCCAACGAGAAAAACGACGATGAGGGGTACTAGTGTATTTTTATGCATTACTGCCTCCAGTAGCCAGATGAATAAGTCCTGTTGGACATATTCACGTTTCGATTGTCATCAGGACATGGTTCTAATAGCAAAATAATAAAAGTTCTTTGCAAAAAGGCAAGACAGAAGCAGACAATTGCATTTGTGGTGATTTTCCGGATATGTCCAGCAGAAAATCAGCAATTATGTGATGTATCCTTTCGATGATTTGTCCCTACAACTTTTCGATCGTTGAATTAAATGATGTGGTTGGCCGGCCGTTTGCATAACACTCAACTCATTTGATAACGGAAAAGGGTGAATAAAATCTACGAATTTGAATGTAGCTTTTCTCTTTACCTGGTAGATATAGTCCGACTATTTACGATCCGTTATGAACATGAATATTTATTCTCTTAGATGATCTTGATCTCTCTTCCATGACCCCTGATGAATAGTGAACCAAAACACGTTGGTATCGGAATCAGTGCTCAATTGCTGCATAAGACTTCGTCAGCGGAACAATTAGCGTCATTGGCCGGGATCTCGATCTTCCTGATGATTTCCACGGCAATTGTGGCTGGTTTGTGGCAGGCTTTTCCTACCTGGCCATCTGGCCTATTTGCCTGGATTGCTGCAATGCTGCTTGTCTCCCGTGTTTCTGTAGCCCAGATACTGCAAATCGGAGCATTGCTGCTGACCGGAGTCGTTGCTCTGTTTAGTGCCTTGGCCATAGGAGCAAACCCGCCATGGCTGCGTTTGCTGGATAGTTATGCCGGATTGCTGTCGATGATTGCCGCCGTCAGTTTTCTAAAACTGGTAGCAATGCCGAAGTCTGCCCGGGCAGAAAATCTTCCTTGTGGCCCAATTGCGTTTCAACGCACTCTACTGGCCGTGCTGGTGCTTGGGTCGTTTATTAATATTTCTGCACCTATACTGATCGGCGATCGTCTAGCACAAAAGGGTGGTTTGAGTGCATTTGCTGCACAGTCTATTACTCGCGCCTTTTCTGGTTGCTCTGCCTGGTCGCCTTTTTTTGGGGGTATGGCAGTCGTTGTTACCTACATTGCCGATACGAATCTTTTATTTGTGATGATGGTGGGACTCCCATTCGCGATTCTCGGCCTTCTGGTTATCCTCCTTGAAGCACGCTTCTGTTACCAGGACCGGCTTGTTGATTTTGCAGGATATCCGATGACTGCATCAAGCCTTAAGGTGCCGGTCGTCCTGGCAATCTTTGTCAGTCTGGGGTACCAGTTTTTACCGCAAGTATCGATTCTAATCATCATCGCTATGGCAGCGCTGATGGTTTGTTTGCTCATGCTGCCCGTCTCCCATGGCTCCGATGAAGCGGCTCGAAGGTTCTGTTCGCACGTTCTTGATGGGCTGCCGGCAATGGTGGGCGAACTGCTGCTGTTTCTTGCTGCCGGAGTGCTTGCTGTAGGTTTGAGTACGCTTGTGGCAGCCACGCAGATAGGCCTGCCGATTATTGGTAACTTCGATGCAGCCGCTGCAGGTGCTTTACTTGCGGCAATGGTCGTGATATCTGCACTTGGCGCTCATCCAATCATCACCATTGCCGTGGTCACGCCTCTTCTTGCACCAATCAACCCTGATCCACAATTGCTTGCGGTGACATACCTCTTTGGCTGGAGTCTTGGGACCTGCGCCAGCCCATTGTCAGGTACCCATCTTGTCATACAGGGGCGCTTTGGTATTTCAAGTGTCAAGGGGGCTTTACGCAACTGGCCGTTCGTAACCGTAATGTATCTTGTCAGTCTGCTGTTTTTAATGCTGGTTGCCAAATTTCAAGGAATTTAACGCGAAAAATTATTGTTTCGAAACTTCCAGATAAAGGGCTTAATCTGCTTGTTATTCTTACTTTGAAATCTTTATTGCCAAGGCCGTCACCACACCCCATACCCAATTGAAAAATAACACCAATAAAGGGGTTAATAGGCCCAACTCAAGCCCAGCGATTCCCTTGTTTGCTTTGAAAGGAAAGACAACAAACAATTGAATTGCGGTGGGAAATAAACTCAAAATAGTACCCTTCATCAGTAACTTAGACTGCATCATTGGTAGAATAAATAGAAGTCCCCAAAGACCACCCCAGACAATTCGAGGATAAAGCCAGCCTGGAGTTAATGATGGTGCTATTGAAACTCCCAACGATGAGGATATTTCGGTGCTCCCAAATAACCAGACTGCGAGACTATTTGCAAATGCACCTAAACAACCAGCTGCAAAAAACAGCAACAAATTTTTCATGGTATATCTCGTACGCTTTTTCTGTAATATAATAATTTACATGTAATTACCCTGTTTCGCCTCTGTCAATAAATCTATTTCCTAGATTACGTATTTAGATCATGCTTGTTCGGTAAAAAACGCACATCAGCTTTATCGCTCTGTACAGATTCGTTTGTGGTGGTCACAAGGCTATCATTCATCCCATAGATTTTTTATGGTATAGGGGCCTCCATCCATTACCCAGAAACTGCCACTGATATAGCGGCGATGGCGGTCGAGTGCGGCTATCTCCTGCATATCCGTGGTACTGAGGGATACATCGATTGCTTCGAGGTTCTGCTTGATTCTTTGTGGTTTAGCGGACTTGGGAATAACCACTGTTTGTCGATGTGCTGCCCAACTGATAAGAATCTGGGCAGGTGTGGCATTATGTCGATCAGCGATTTGTTGAATCACCGGGTCTTCAAGAAGGACCGGTTCACCATCGAGCTTCAATCTGTCCGGCCTGTCGGCTGAACCGAGCGGTGCAAATGCCGTGAGATGGATATTTTCAGACTTACAATAGTCAAGCATTTTTGGTTGTTGCAGATAGGGATGGAGTTCGATCTGGTTCATCTCGGGCATCAACGTGGCAGTTTTCAACAGCGCTTCGAGTTTGGCGACACTGAAATTTGAGACCCCAATATGCTCACAGAGCCCCTTGTCCACAAGAGTTTCCATTGCAGACCAGGTATTTGAGATAGGCTCACTGTCAAGTGATATCAGATCAGCGGCAGATTTATGGAAGAGGACCTCTCTATTGATAGCTACCGGCCAATGAACCAGAAAGAGATTAAGCGAGTCAATCTTAAGGTCTGAAAGGGTTTTTTCTAAAGCTGGCTGAACGTCTTTGGGTGCATGGGCGTTGTTCCAAAGTTTCGAAGTGATCCACAGCTGGTCGCGGCTGACCACTCCCTCTTTAAAAGACTCATTCAGTGCCCGTCCAATTTCTGCCTCATTACCATAAATGGGTGCACAGTCAATGTGACGATAACCTAGACGCAGAGCTTCCTTAACCGCATTGTACACCTCACCTGGATTGGATTTCCAGGTCCCAAGACCGATAACAGGCATGTGGTCGCCGTTGACAAATTGGACTGTCTTCATCTGCTGTCCTCCGTTCTGTTAAAATAATAGCTAATTCTCATCAGCTCTATGATAGTAATCGGCTTAATTTTCAGGATTGATCAGAAAGAGTAATCTGTAATTGAGAAGTTGCAAGTGTATTCAATTACCCAGCAAAAGGCTATGCACAAATCAGGAGCTGTTACAGTACATTGCCCTATCAACGAGAGTCTATGAAGCAGTGAGAAAGAACGTGATCGGACAGCCTGTCGGCAACAATCCTAGCGGTTTTTCACCAGGCTCCTCACACCAAGAATAAACACGATGAATACCACTGCTGCAACTGCAATTATTGCCCCGCCAATCAAGTTTAGATTTCCATCCGAACAAACGAAACCAAATTGGCAAAATACAGACAGAAATTTTTCCCAGACGCTCAAAACATATGGAGAAATAGTCTCCCAGGCTTGAGCAATATAAGGAGATATTTTTTCCCAAAATGCAGAAAGATAGAAAAGGAATTTCTCCCATATTTCGATAATTTTCTCCATGTTTTCTCCAGGCCGATGTTAGCTCGCATGTGGTAGTAGTTGTTGTTAGGTACTGACAGTAACATATTACTCTGTTTGGTTGCATCCAAAATATAAGAAATTTTTATTTTAACGATTGCTTAATGGGCTTGTCCGCTCGTTATTGAATGTACTGATTCGATGCGGGACTTGAGCGCGAAAGTTGGAGAAAAATTGTTAGTCAAACACTCTTGATAAGGAGGCTGATGCAGGTCAGTCCAGCTTCAGCTTTCTGGAATTCTGAAATATCAATGACCATTACCTTGTACCCGAGATCCTCAATCATCTTCCGTGTTCGGGGAAAACCTGAAGGCATACAAATGATATCGCCAAGGCGGAGTATATTTGCTGCGAACTCTTCCTCGGGTGGCACATTAAGCTGGTTGAGTTTCTCAAAAGATGCTGAATCTACCCACTGGGGGTTGATCAGGACATTATTTTCATCGAGAGCTGTGCAACCCGTCTTTAAATGCAGGCATTCTATTACCTCTACTGTTTCCACCCGGTATCCGAATGGCGCAACAATATTTGCTAGGGCTTGCGCACCAAGTTGATTTGATCGCGAGGTCAACCCAACATAGAGGTCTTTGCCAATTTGCAATATATCTCCTCCTTCCAGCTGTGCCGGCTGCCTGATTCGCTCAAGAGCTCTATACTTTGCGAGTTGAGATGCGATGAATGTGTTTTCCTCCCGGCGTGATTCCGTGCCCATTGACAAGATGATACCGATTTCATCGAGTACCAGTGCAGTATCCTCAACAAAAACACTGTCAGGAAGCCTGTCATTATGATTGAAGGTCAGTACGGTCACTCCGCATCTTCGGAGCATGTCACAATAATCGATATGCTGGGTTTTAATCACCTCGATGTCAATTGACTGGCGAGGCAAGTAGGTAAGCTCGCACTGACCAAGGTACGGTGATGGTGCATGGGTGAATGCGGTTAACAAATGAACACCCCCTTGGCATCATAATTCTGCCTAACAATATGACGGTGTGATAAAAGGCGCTGCATAGGCGAGAAAGTCATAGAAATTTTATTGAGAAAAAGTCGATTATTGTTACTGTAAGCAGTACGATTTTGCGAACCACAGTATTCATCTCTAAAGACATTTTCAATAGTTTTTATTGAGTCAAATTTTACCGGAAAATTGTTGCTTTTGATTTGGAAAACATTGGCAAGGTCTCAGTCTTAAAACATAAACTTGAACAAAACCTCATTGTGTGCTTCCATTGTTAGGATTTATGATTACCTTGTAAATAAATTGTTATACAGAGTGAAATGGCGGAGAATATGATGTTTGGGCAGGGTCTCTGGTTGGTGGGTAAGTAGATCAATGTTTATCCCATTGGATTTTGTTGCAGAGACATGAGAATTTAAGTCTCATCTGCCAATTCATTTCATAAAAGTCTGATTGGCATTTGAGCACTATGTATGGTGCTCTCGCAAAACTGGCAAACTAAGCAAAGGAGGAGATTATGGCGGTCAAAATTTTAATCAGAAGAAAATTTAAACCAGGAACCTTGAAAGCTGCTCATGCTATGTTGGTACAGGCCAGGAAAAATGCCATGTCGCAAAAAGGTTATATCCAGTCTGAGACTTTGACCAATCGTGAAGATCCCAATTTAGTCCTGGTGCTTTCCATGTGGAAGTCAAAAAAAGCTTGGGATGACTATAAGAAAACTGCCGCCCGTAAAGAAAATGAGAGGAAGCACTCGGCAATGCTTGAAGGCAAAACCGAATACGAAGTATTCGATATGGGAATATAGTTCTCGAGCAAGAAGGAACTGCTCCTGATCGAAAAGCGAACTTGGCCGGATTCGTGCAGTGCCACACTACACTAATTCGGCCGGATTTTCCTGTATCTCAGATCACCAGATTGATGACTATTTTCGTTCCTCACCAGAGAGGAAAGTGAGTCTTTTCAAGTAACTATTCATTACATATCAGCGACACCTGAAATAGATGACGAGAGGATGATTCTTCTATCGATCTCATCGTGTTGGTTATAGATGTTGCCTGCATTTCCATTCGTGCTGGTATTGCAAGTTTTTCTTTGAATTATAAATACAAATGTTTATGATCACCGGTGTTAACAAAAAATATAGTGTTTAGGCGGCTGCAGAACCGTCTGATTGTTTCAAGGAGAGAGGAAATGAAACACATTGCTTTTGCGTTTATACTCCTTTTTACTGTGGTCTGCTTCTCGTCCAGACTCCAGGCTGAAGAGGACAGGCCAATTGTTATTGCTTCTACTACCCAGATAGCGGATTTTACGCGTCAGGTAGCCGGTGATCGCCTAATCGTAAAAAGTATTCTGGCACCGGGAGCCGATCCTCATACATATCAACCGACTCCGGATGACGTCCAGAAGGTTCTTGAAGCAGATCTCTGTTTACAGAACGGCCTGCATTTGGAAGGTAAAAACTGGATGGCCACTTTGGCTGGTGATGCCGGTAAACCAATTATCACCACAACAAAAGGGATAAAACCACTTACAATTGACAGTGGAGAAGAGACGGTGGCTGATCCGCATGCCTGGTTTTCGCCAAGAAACGCTGCTGTTTATGTCAATAACATTGCCAAAGGCTTGATTCAGCTTGACCCTGATGGAATTGAGGAGTACCAAGCCCGTGCCAGCCTGTTCCTGCAACAGTTGAGAGTCCTTGATTCATGGATAAGAGAACAGATAAACAGAATTCCAACTCAGCGGCGCATTTTGGTTACTACTCATGATGCATTTAACTACTTTTGCTCAGAATTTAAACTGAATGCCAACAATAATTTTCTGTCAATTGCACCAGTTGGTTGGTCAACAGGTGCAGAAGTTGGTGGAGGTATGACCCCTGAACGTCGTCGTAAGGTTGTTCAGTCAATCAAAGAATCAGGTGCTCCTGCTCTTTTTGTTGAAACGACCATTAACCCAAAGCAGATCAGGGAGATTGCCAAGGAAACGGGAGTATCTATTGGTGGTGAGCTTTATTCCGACTCCATGGGGCCTGAAGATAGTGCCGGTGAAACCTATATTGGCATGATGAGGGAAAATGTATTGTTAATTGTTAATGCATTGAAATAGAGTCCTCATGCGATTTATCCTTTCAATAGTAATTTGGTTCATATTTGTGGGTGGTCTTTGGCTTTATATTTCACAAAGGGATGCTTCAAGGCAGCAGACGGCAACTGTTGTACCAATCGCTCCTTCGGTTGTAGGTAATTTTTCAATTGAGATCACCCCGACTTTTTCAACAGAAAAAGATCCATTTGCCCTGACAACGGAAAACGCCGATGCATCGTCATTTGAATTGAAGCTAAATGGTACGCCCATTGTGTTTCCTTATGATGAGTTGCAGCGAGGCAAGGCCGTGGTGCTTGAGAATATTGAAGGATTGCTCAACGGTCACAATGAAATTTACGTTAAAGCGAGTCCGCCGCTATCTGAAAATACGCTGGAGCACGGTATTCGAATAAAATTGTTCAAAGAAGACAGTTTTATGGCGGATAAGACTATCTGGAGCAGTCAAGGTGCTCTTGTCTCGGGGACAATCAGTTTTAACCATCTGGTAAAAAAGGAGGATGGACATGACCATTAATCCTCCTCCGGTTATTGAGGTGGAGCACTTGACCGTCTCCTATCAAGCCAAACCGGCACTGCTCGATGTCAGTGTTCGTATTGAAAGCGACCAGCTCGTTGGCGTTATCGGACCAAATGGAGCGGGAAAATCAACTTTTATCAAAGCGATTCTCGGCTTTGTAAAGCCAGATATCGGTAAGGTTCTCATCAACGGCCAAAGTGCCCAGAAAGCAAAAGGTGAAGTTGCCTACGTTCCTCAACGTGGAGCGGTTGACTGGGACTTTCCGATCACGGTTCAGGAAGTGGCTCTTATGGGGCGTTATCAAAAGATTCCCTGGTATGTATCGCCTGGCAGCGGCGATCGTGACGCAGCGTTTGAAGCCTTGGAAATGGTGAGAATGCAGGATTTTGCTGATCGTCAAATCGGTGAACTCTCCGGTGGCCAGCAGCAGCGGGTTTTCATGGCACGTGCACTGGCTCAGGGCAGTGATATTCTATTGCTTGATGAACCGTTTGCAGGAGTTGATGCGGCTACGGAACGGGCCATTCTCGATGTGCTTGAACGGGCGAAAAAATCGGGGAAGACCCTGGTTGTGGTACACCATGATCTTTCCACCGCCGCTGAATATTTCGATAAACTCATCTTAATTAAACAACGCATGTATGCCTACGGTACTCCCCGGGTGGTTTTAAATGAAGAGCTTTTAAGCAAGGTCTATGAAGGGCGCTTACGCATTTTTAGCGATATCATCAAAAAGGGAGATTCATGATGTATGATCTCTTGATTGCACCACTGACCGAGACCTACTTCCAGAAAGCACTCATCGGCGGTTCAATTGTGGCAATTGTGGCAGGCGTTGTCGGCTGCCTCGTTGTCTTGCGGAGGATGGCCTTTTTAGGTGATGCTCTTTCTCATGCAATGATTGCCGGGGTAGCAGGCGGTTACCTGGTAATGAAGTTATTGTTCGATGCCGAAGCACACGCTCCGGGTATGTTGCTGGGGTCCCTACTGGCGGCCATCACTACTGTTGCACTGATAAGTTTTGTTTCCAGGATTTCGCGGATCAAGGAAGATACTGCTATAGGTATTATGTATACCGGCATTTTTGCGCTTGGTGTCGTGGCGGTTTCAATTTTCCGTCATTATATTCATATCGACTTGATGCATTTCATCATGGGCGACATCCTCGGCGTAGCCGACACTGACTTGTGGGTAAGTGCCTTTGTTGCCGCCCTTGTATTATCTATCTTGATTTTGTTTTTCAGGCACTTTCAGCTGGCTACCTTTGATCCTGTTATGGCCGCTTCAATTGGTTTGCCTGTTCTCCTGATTGATTATATCCTCACTACCTGCGTATCATTGGTAGTTGTAAGCGCGGTCAGTATGGTCGGGGTGATTCTGGTTGTCGGATTATTGATTACCCCCGCGGCCACAGCTTATCTGCTCAGCGACCGTCTTGACCGCATGATGTGTCTTGCTGCGCTGTTTGGCGTTACCAGCGTTGTCGGCGGTCTTTACCTTTGTGTCTGGCTCGATTCAGCTGGCGGCGGCGCTATTATGCTATTTTGTACCCTGCAGTTTCTTGTTGTCCTTACTGTTGCACCCAAGTATGGGCTCTTTGCCCGCTGGTTAAGATTGAGAAACCTCGTTCCCCAGCAGGTTATTGAGGATATCCTCACCACCGTTTTGCGATTCGGTAAAAGAACACCCATAGCGGTAATTCGCCAGTATGTTGTCCATGGCAGTAAAAGTATTCAAAAGGCATTGCAGAGAATGGTCCAGGATGGTTTGCTCATCACGGAAAATGAGGGGTATCATCTTACCGAGAAAGGTGAGAAGGAGGCAAATAAGGTTCTGCGGGCTCATCGACTCTGGGAGGCCTATCTGGAGACAATTGGCACGCCTGAAGACCAGCTGCACCCTACTGCACATCATCTGGAGCATATCAGTGATGGCAATACGGTTGACTATCTAGACGAAAAATTGGGCAATCCTGTACAGGATCCTCACGGCAAATCTATTCCGTAAGCATTGAGCAACTGGCGTTATATTATATTTGCTGTCAGTCTTCTCTTCTGATAATGGTAAATCCCGTTCACAATTCCTAACAAAATGATTACCATTTACTAGCATTTGAGTTAATCTGCTCGACACCCAATGGAAGGAAAGTAGCTGTAGCAGCTACGCCTATTTTATTAATTTCTATTTTACCGTCAGGAGGATAGTTATGAATAGAATATTCATCGTAACCTTACTCGTGCTTGTGTTTTCTGTAAAAACGGGTAAATCAGAAGAACTGACTGTCCTCACCGAGAATTTACCTCCATTGAACTATGTGGACAACGGTAAGCTAGTAGGTCCTTCTATCGAAATTGTCAAAGAAATACAAAAAAGAGTCGGAACAAACGAGCCAATTCATGTGTACCCGTGGGCAAGAGCATATAAAATTGCCCTGGAG
>JABDPQ010000603.1 GCA_013042695.1 Desulfobacterales bacterium
AGCCACTAATATGAAACTCAGACAAACAAGCAACGGAGTTGCAAAAAAGAGTCTTCATATGCAAGGCAGAGCAATAGATATTAGACTTACCGACATACGCACCGACAAACTAAGATCAATTGCCTGCTCGTTGAAGCAAGGAGGGGTTGGTTTCTACCCAAAATCAGATTTCATTCATCTCGATACCGGACGCACCCGAGCCTGGTAGCCGGCACACACTACTGCTTCAAACAACTGAGCTAGCCGCCGGCTAATTTGACGGTATATCCCATTTTTTGCAATGCCTCCACCAGCGCCTCACGATGATCACCCTGGATTTCGATGACTCCGTCCTTGACTGTACCGCCTGATCCACACTTCTTCTTGAGTTGCTTGGCCAGCTTTTTGAGATCCGGCTCTCCAAGAGGCAATCCCGTTATCAGGCTCACCCCGCTTCCTTTTCGCCCTTTAGTCTGACGGCCGATTCGCACAACACCATCGCCCTGCTGCGGAATCTTCTGCCGGCTACAGCGACATTGTTTCAGCGGATGTCCGCAGCCGGGGCAACTCCTGCCACCATCAGTCGAGTAGACCAGTCCATTTGATTTTGGCTTTTTCATTTTGTTGTCGGTTTATTTTTAGCAAAGCTATTTAAAAACAGGCCTTTATGTATCTTTTGCATGTCTTGTTAAGAAGGTATCCAACTGGTTTGCAAAAATGGCTCGATCCTTGCTGCTCATGGGCTTTGGCCCCCCGGTCTCCTGACCACTGGCTCGTAACGAATCCATAAAATCCCTCATACTTAAACGATCACCGACATTCTCGACAGAGAACAATTCTCCGCGCACATTGAGGGCAAATCCTCCCTGCCCGACCACCTCGGCCGCTAACGGAATGTCGTTAGTAATTACAAGATCGCCAGGGTTGAGCCTCTTGACTATTTCATTGTCAGCAACATCCAGACCAGAGGCCACTTTCAGAAAAGTAATATATGCGGATGTGGGGATTTGCATAAACTGGTTTGCAACAAGCGTCAGCTTTATTTTTTTACGCTCGGCTGCTCTGAATAAAATCTCTTTTATGGCAGCGGGGCAGGAGTCGGCATCTACCCAGACATTCATCTCAAAACACCCATAGAACGACTGCCAAACATACTCATTGAATAAATTCTCCTACCTATTTCTGGATTTTAAATGGGAAAAGTACATTTCTTTATCAGTATCCCCTATCTATTTCTTGCCATCATTGACAATCCTAACATAAATACAAAGTGTAAGTATACCACAATGTGGTCCTTAGAAAGAAAACTATCAAGCAAACATTGTACAAATTATTCACCAAGCAAGAGCCAAATACAGAGGAGTTTTAGAATGAGAAGCAAAAAAATATTAGTGGTATGCGTCTTGAGTACCCTGTTAGCGTCATCCGTGATTAACACGCTAGCTGAGGATGAAAAAATCAGTCCAGACCAAGTCTCTGAAAATATTTATATGATTGCCGGCAAAGGGGGTAATGTCGGTATTTTTATTGGCGATGATGGCACCTTTTTAGTAGATGACAATTTCGCGCCCATGACAGAAAAAATTGTCGATGCCATCAAATCTGTTGGCGGTGATTTTCCCAAATTTCTGATTAACACCCATTATCACGGAGACCACACTGGCGGAAATGAAAACTTCGGCCGTGGAGGTACCTTGATTTTCTCTCACGATACTGTCCGTGAGCGATTGAAATTGGGCTCGTTTGTCGGTGCCTTCAATATGAAGGCAGCAAGTGTTGCCCCTGAGGGGCTGCCGGTGGTCACCTTTGCTGAAGGCATCAGCTTCCATCTCAACAACGATAGTATCCGTGCAATTCATGTGGCTGAGGCTCATACAGATGGGGACAGCTTTATCCATTTTGAAAATGCCAACGTCATCCATAGCGGTGATATCTTTTTCAATGGTTTCTATCCGTTTATCGATGTGAACCATGGTGGTTCATTAAAAGGAACCATCAAAGCAGTGGACAAAATTTTAGCTATGGCGGATGACAATACAAAAATCATCGCTGGCCACGGACCTCTGGGTGATAAAGCGCAGTTAATGGAATATCGACAGATGCTCGGAATCGCTTATGAACGGCTGAGCAAACTCAAAGCAGATGGTAAAACTGCCCAAGAAGCAGTCGCAGCGCGGCCCCTTGCCGATCTTGAGGAAACCTGGGGTGATGGTATCTTCACAGGCGATCGCTGGATCGAATTGATCTATACAGGAGTGTGACGTTTACCCTTCTTAATCTTCAGCTGTTCCTATCAATCTCAGTTGAGGCTAAATAGAGAAACGCCATACTGACTTGAGTAGGTGATCAACCACGGAGCGAAAATATATCTTTAGATAATGCACAGTAGGCATATCTAGCAGTGGTTGGGGAGACTCGGCGAAGAGATGTGTGGATAAGGTAAAGTATCGTCTTATCTCGTGTGCATATCTTTTCCTAGAAATTTTGCCTTAGGACCAGATTAGGCTGCACTGGAAGAACCTTCAATCGAAGGGATAGACAAAACAATTTACCTTCAGTTTGGCAATGTTAAATCCAACTATCAGTTGCTGAGAATACCTGATCGGGAACTCTTAAATTTAAGAGTTTAATCTTATTTATGAGTTTGCTAATGATATTTTACTTTCCCTCATATCAAGGACTAGAGCTTAATTTGTCCAGGTAAGATGAGTCTTTTGCAAAATGATGATTTTCGTTCAAAGTCGAGACATGCGAAAAATTCTGCCGCATGTATACAATTGATATTCCGAGGATAAAATTTTAAGCATAACGTAGAGGTTGAACAAAAAGGGCGTTTTGCAAGTGGCTCAAGATGTCTGTAATTTATTACGTTCTCTGAGAATTGCTTCGGCTCTCACAAATCATTCTTTCTGAAGCACTATTAATACCGATTTTTTAGGAACAGATCAGTTACGCCTCCAGTTTTTTAAAAACCCGGAGTCTCAGGTTCTTTAAGAAAGAAATGGACGTAATTTGTTACAACATGGTTAAGAAAAGATTAGGAATTATATGGAAATACTTCCAATAATAAGATAGTTTCCTCATGGGAACTTAGGCATGAAGTCACTTTGCCATTTGCACTTACTTGGTCAATCTGCAAGTGTGATGCGGCAGTCTTTTTGCTTAATCAGTCCAATGGCACAATATCGCTGGGTATCCAGGTTAACGAAATCAACAGGAGGAGGTACGTTATGGGAAAGCAATTGTGTAAAACGGTATCATCCGTGGCAGTAGTGTTGAGTTTGGTGTTACTTTATTCGCTGACCTCTTGGGCAGCTGATTGCAGCAACCGCGGAGATTTAGATGTCCAGTATTGTGATGAAAACGGTGATCTTGTTGCTGATACACCAAAAGACTCTTCTAAATGGTTGGATCCCTCAACCCTAGTATTTTCATATACACCGGTCGAAGATCCCGCCGTCTATGAAAATGTTTTCACAGAATTCATGGAGTATCTTTCTGAGAAGACAGGAAAACGGGTAAAATGGTACGGAGCAGAGTCCTATGCCGCTCAGGTGGAGGCTATGCGGTCAGGCCGTCTGCACGTGGCTGGCATTTCTACTGGACCAACAGTATTTGGCGTCAACCTGGCAGGCTATGTTCCAATGTCAATTATGTGCAAGGGAGATGGTACCTTTGGCTATAAACTACAGCTTATCACCCAAAAAGACAGCGACATCAAAGAGGTTAAGGACCTTAAAGGAAGAAAAGTAGCACATGTGACCCCCTCATCAAATTCCGGTAACCAAGCCCCCAGGGCCTTGTTCAAAGACATGGGAGTTACTCCTGATGTCGATTACGAAGTTAACTATTCCGGCAAGCACGACAACTCTATCATGGGCGTGGCCAACGGAGATTATGAGGCGGCACCAATTGCCTCAAGCGTTCTGGAGCGGATGGTCACCAAAGGTGTGGTAAACAATGATGATCTCAGGATAATCTGGGAATCAGACCCATTTCCGACAACCTCTTATGGTTTTGCCTACAATCTGTCCCCGGAATTGCAGGAGAAAATTAAGGAAGCCTTTTTGACCTTCAACTGGAAAGGAACCGGTCTGGAAGAGGAGTTTGGTAAGCAGGCAGACAAGTTCTGTGGGATTACTTTCGAGAACGAATGGAAACCCATCCGCATAATTCAGAATGAAAACAATACAGTCTACAGTCAGGAGGCTTTGAACCAACTGAAAGTCAAAAAGAAGAAGTAATAAAAAAAACTAGTTTCACAAAAATTAACCGGCACCTGCCTTCCTGAAATACGCTGAGAAATCGGCAGAGGATGCGCGTTCTCTTACTATTGCATCTTTATCAAGTATGGTAGGTGCCTTAATATTAGTCTGAACCAGACCTGGTCAGAGATGACAATAATGCCGCAACCGCTAGGTAGATCATGTTCATAATCAAGGGTCTTTCAAAGAAATACCAAGGAGGGGTCACTGCTTTGGAGGAAATCAACCTGGAGATATTAAAGCCTCAGGTTGTTATGGTCATTGGTTCATCGGGTGCCGGCAAATCTACATTGATTCGATGCATCAACAGGCTAATCGAACCAACAACGGGAAGTGTGAAACTCAATGACATTGAAATCACTACCCTAGGAAAAACAGGCTTGCGTAGAGTGCGGCGGCGCATGGGCATGATTTTCCAAGAGTACAATCTGGTTGATCGATTGACGGTCATGGAAAATGTACTTTCTGGCCGTCTCGGATACGTCAATTTCTGGCAAGCTTATCGCAGAAAATACAGCCCAGAAGATGTTTCAGCTGCTTACGAATTGTTGGATCGGGTGGGCTTGATGGACAATTGCAACTCTCGAGCTGATGCTCTCTCAGGAGGTCAACGGCAGCGGGTCGGCATTGCCCGGGCGTTGATGCAACGCCCGGACTTGTTGCTAGTCGATGAACCGACAGCAAGTTTGGACCCCAAAACTTCCAGGCAGATTATGCGTCTTATCGTTGAACTCGCCATAGAACGAGGGACTCCAGCTCTGATTAATATTCATGATGTTGCCCTGGCAAGATCATTTGCTGATCGAATAATCGGACTCGCCGGCGGTACAGTCGCCTTCGATGGTACGTCGGCTGAAGTTTCCGATCGCGTTCTCACCAAAATTTATGGCGAGGAAGATTGGAGTGCCACCATAAAGAAGGATGACAATGATCGCGATGGTGATGAAAATCTTTTGTCAAGAATAGACAAGGAGTCGTCAGCGGGATGAGCTATCCAACGACCTGGCAGCCACCCCGTTTTTTTACCAATCCATACGTTCGCTATGGAATTGTCCTTGGCGTAATCGGCTATTTTCTTCTCTCCTTGCTTACACTGTATGCTTATTGTCAGATATCGTTTTAAGGTTTTTGG
>JABDPQ010000604.1 GCA_013042695.1 Desulfobacterales bacterium
GCGATAACAGCAGGGCTAGTACCGTCCAGAGGGATAGCCGTCCCGGCCATTCAGCGGCCACGAACCATTTTTTCTGAAACGCATAAACGCCCAGACCAAAATAGAGCACATATGAAACCACCTTACCGGGCTGGAATTGAAGTATGTTGGCTATGGAGACCCATGGATCCGGATTTGAGGGATTGGCAAAAATCGAATCGGCAATAAATGTCGATAACATTGTGAGAAATCCCACCCCGGTCAGCACGGCCAAGGTAGATCCGGGCGAAGGCGTCTCATGGCTACCCTGTGGTGAAGCCGTCTCACGCTGTGCAGGGTTGCGCACCAGCAAAGCAAATAAGATAAAAAATAACAACAGCAGGGACATGAACCAAAGGTGAGAGTGACTGAACTGATCCACCGAGGTTAAAATCTTGATCCGAACATCTAAGGCGGAGCTCATATAATCCAGCCAGTACCCGCCAAAACCGAAGAAAGAGGAATACTCGTGACGAGTATAGTGATAGACATACCCAAAAAAAGGACTTACCAGCGGTATCATTAACAATAAAGGCAGACCCAGCCGCTTAACCTTCCGTCTCAGGAAAAACCACCGTCCGTTTTTGCGAAACGACGGAATAGCAAAATAGCCGGCTATAAAATAGAGGACTGGCATCAGAAACGCACTGAGAAGCATTAGCACGACGTCAAAAAAGACCGAACTTTCATTGACCTCCTTGACACTCCACCATGGAACGAAATTGCTGTAACTGGTAGCCGCATGCAGAACCACAACCAACATAACCATCAGATAGCGCAAGTTATCGAGGAATAAAATCCGATCCTGATTATTGTTTTTTGGGCTTGTAACCAATATGCCACTCCTCTCTTGACGAAGTCAGTAACGCAGGTATATCCAAGTTAATTTGAAGCCTTACCTTTCTTAGAACCATGACGTATTAGAGTTTTCTTTTCTCGACTCTATTATGCTGGAGAACTCTAATTTATGCTGGTACTATTTTTGGGGAGGGTTACAGTCTTTAAATGTCGGGTTTAGTGAAAAACTAACTCAAAGACGATTGAGCCTTTTGCAAAATGATGATTTTCGTTCAAAGTTAAGGAAGGCGAAAAAATTTTACCGCAGGCATATAATTGATATTCCGAGGATAAAAATTTAAGCATAACGAAGAGGTTGAACGAAAAGGGCGTTTTGCAAGTAGCTCGATTATGCATGCAAATCATCATTCAGGATTATCAGTCTCGTATGCTTGTTAAGTTTATTCCGCAAGATTTGTTTTGGAATAACAACAATCAATACCGCGAAGGAGCGGTGTTTGAACCTAGAGTTACAATTCACTACCTGTATGTCTTATATTGGCTGCTAAGATTGTAAAACATCAATAATTTTGACTTCTGAAGAAACGCCTATCACTGGCATTCACCCACTGGCTCACTATAATCCATTCTCATCCGGTGATCGGGATTTTCTAGGTTGTGGGTTTATCTCGGCACGACTGGAATGATCTTTTTTCATCTCACCACCACGCTGTTCCCTTTACATGTTAGGTTTAGTGGTTATGCCTGCGGAATAACCTTAAACAAACTGTCATTCTATTGATCAGGGCTTATGATAATTGTCAAATTTGATTGAAGCTGATTGATTTAAAATGTCAGGTCGAATCTCAATTTCTACTCGAGCCTTTTGCAAAATGATGATTTTCGTTCAAAATCAAACCATGCGAAAAATTTTTGCCGCAGGCATATAATTGATATTCCGAGGATAAAAATTTAAGCATAACATAGAGTTTGAACGAAAAGGGCGTTTTGCAAGTGGCTCAATCATTAACGCGTAAAAGTGAACGTGTTCTGAGCAACAGTTTTGTTCCATGAATATTCTCTTTCCAACAGCCATAGTCGTAATGGGATTCAGCGGATTGGTTGCTCAGATACTCCTTTTGAGGGAACTCCTTATAGTCTTTTCGGGCAACGAACTATGTATAGGCATTATTCTAGCCAACTCACTCATTCTCGAG
>JABDPQ010000610.1 GCA_013042695.1 Desulfobacterales bacterium
CCATATCAACATAGAACTCATCGATGAAGCGATTTGCCAGTTCTTCGGAGCTGGTATTTTGTTCTTGAGCGCGATTGATGATTTTATCGTCAATATCTGTGAAGTTACGTACGAAGGTTACCTGATAATTTCGATATCGCAGGTATTTTACGATCATATCGAATACGAGTGACGAGCGGGCATGGCCAATATGACAATAATCATAAGAGGTGATGCCACAGATATAGAGTTTTACATGTCCCGGGGCAATCGGGTTGAGGGGTTCCTTTTTGTGGGTGAGGGTGTTATAGATTTTGATGCTCATGTTATTGTTATGAAATTTTTAGGAAGTAGTAGATTTATTGTGTGGATAATTTGTTCCGAGTCTCTTTAAAAAGGCAGTACGCATGTCAAATCTTTGTAATCAATGCGGCTTATTGCCAGATACAATACTGTCTGCTGGGCCGGTAAACCAACCCTTTGTTGTATGTTTGCACTATATTTTACATTATCCTCAAATTATTCCAAGATGGCAAAATAATCTGTAGAGAAGGAAAAGACAAGAATGATAGGTGCACAGACAAACCAAAAGAGTTGGGGCGATACGGTTCGTTCCTGGCTTCACCCCCGCGTCATTACCATGCTCTTTCTTGGGTTTTCTGCCGGCATACCCATTTTGCTGATATTTTCGACCTTGTCCGCATGGCTGTTGGAGGCAGGAGTAGAGCGCTCTGCCGTAACATTTTTCAGTTGGGCGGCTTTGGGATATTCGTTTAAATTTGTTTGGGCTCCGCTCATCGACAGAATGCCTTTGCCGATCATTACCCGTTTGCTTGGAAGGAGGCGGGCGTGGATGGTGGTTTCTCAGCTGCTCATTATGGGGGCGATATTTTTTATGGCCTCCATTGATCCCGCCAGTTCTCAAGTTCACCTCACCGGCATGGCAGGTGCTGCGATACTGCTTGGTTTTTCCTCGGCTACTCAGGACATCGTTATCGATGCCTATCGTATTGAATGTGTAGAAGAGGAAATGCAGGCAATGCTTTCGGCTTCTTATATTGCCGGTTATCGGATTGGCATGCTTGTGGCAGGTGCAGGCTCACTTGCGCTTGCTTCCTACCTTGGCACTGCCATGGGAGCTTATAGCTTCGCCGCCTGGAGACTTACCTATTTTGCGGTCGGATTGTGTATGCTGGTGGGGCTGATAACAACGCTTATTATTCCTGAACCTGTTCAAGCTGAAAGTGTCAAAACTATCAACTACTCAACACCTGAGTATCTTCGCTTTTTCGTTCTTTTTCTCATCAGCGTTTCAACCTTTGGGATCGTCTTCTTTTATACCGGAGCACTGGTGGCAGCAGCCAAAGAGATATTGAATACCATCTTTATCTTATCGGCAAACATAATTGGCTTTGTATTTGAGGCGATGCGTTTGTTTTTTGCTCTTGCCGCAGCGCTTTTGGCTGCCAGAATTCTTGTATTTGCGGGTCTGGTTGATAAAGATATGTTGAATGACACCTACATAAATCCGATCAGAGATTTTTTTTCCAGATACGGCCTTAAAATGGCTCTTCTTCTCTTGCTTCTCATTGGATTTTACCGGGTATCAGATATTGTGCTTGGGGTCATTTCCACGGTCTTTTATTTGGATATTGGCTTTAGTAAGACTGAAATTGCCACGATCGTCAAGACATTTGGTTTGTTGATGACCATAGTTGGGGGATTTGCAGGAGGCATGCTGACCGTACGATTTGGGGTGAAGAAGATATTATTTGGCGGTGCGGTTTTGGCTGCTGCAACCAATATTCTATTCATGTTGCTCGCAGTGACGGGTCCGGATCCATGGTTGTTAAAACTCGTCATTGGCGCCGATAATTTAGCCGCTGGCATTGCTTCTGCAGCTTTTGTCGCATTTCTGTCGAGCCTGACATCTATTTCCTTCACAGCTGTTCAATATGCTGTTTTCTCATCAATTATGTCTCTTTTCCCTAAACTGATAGGCGGATACTCCGGAACCATTGTTACCACTATTGGCTACCCCTCTTTTTTTATGTTGACGGCTTTGATGGGGGTGCCTGTTCTCTACCTTATCTGGCTGATTAGAAAAGTAGAGTAAAGGTAGAGCAGCATCGCAGGAATATCACTGCTGTCTTGTTAACGAATATGGTCGTGTTTGCAGCTTGAGGGGAAAAAGACTAGTGGCTGGCTTCGAGGTAGGAGCCCATGGCGGTGATAAAGGCATCGTCTTTAAAAGCCAGTCCTGCCTGGAAACCATTGCTGCTTATCTGAGGAAGACACCACTTTATTTCGGCGACTCCTGATTGTAGTTGTTCTGGAAAATTTTCATCGAGCGAAAAATGTAAGGTGGTGTCCTCGGTGAGGTTCTCGGCAGAAAAGACCCTGATACCGCCTTCACTGAGATCAATCGTAGTAGCCAACACGGTTACAGGTGTCTGCTCGTCAGAATCGTTGGTTTTGACAAGGGTAATGCGGTGTGAGCTGATATAGCGCCCATAATTTCTTCGATCGTTAATACTGCAGGTAGGCACGCCGCTATCCAACTGGCCATTGTACTGAGCACAGAAGGGATAGTCTGAAGTTTTACAATATATTTCTATATGGTCCTCAGTAGGGATGAATAATCCGTCCAAGGCAATACTGCAGCTCCGTTTTACTGGTGACCAGAACGGACAATTCTTCTCTTTATGTGTCGACATAGCGTAAATGTTCTCGGACATTTTTAATTACAGAAAGATACTACCAGATCTATGCAATAATTATTCCGTAATTATTTGTGATCTTTAGCAGAAACGTTATAGCGCTTTAATTTGTCGTAAAAAGCAGTTTTGCCAACTTTAAGTGCCTTTGCTGCAAGTGCGACATTTCCTTGATATTTCTCGAGTGCATGGGTGAGAATATCTCTTTCGAGATTTGAAAGTATGCCTTTTAGTGATTCACCATCATACTGGCCAATCAAGGAGGAGACAGACATCGCCTGGTCTTGCCCGGCCTGAACATCAAAGATGAGATCTTGCTCGGTGATAATATTGGATTTTGCCATAAGTACGGCACGTTGGACAACATTTTCCAGTTCACGAACATTGCCAGGCCAGTTATGCGCCAGGAGTTTATTGATGATCGATTTAGGTAAAAAATTGATATCTTTCTTAAAAGCTGTTCGATAGCGTTTAACAAAGTGGGTAACCAGATCGATGATATCCTCTTTGCGTTCTCGCAGAGGAGGAATAGCTATATTAATGATATTAAGACGATAGTAGAGGTCGAGTCGAAATGTCCCCTCTTTGACACATGCTGCCAGGTCGGCGTTGGTTGCCGCGATGATCCTGACATCTATTTTTATGGGAGAATTTCCGCCAACTCGGATTATTTCTCCGTCTTGCAGAACTCTTAACAAAGCTGCCTGCATGCGTGGGGAGATATCGCCGATCTCATCAAGAAAGATTGTTCCTCCGTCAACGACCTCGAATTTACCTTTTTTCTGGGCATGTGCTCCGGTAAAGGAACCTTTTTCATAGCCGAACAGATCGCTTTCCAGCAAAGAATCGTTGATCGTATTACAATTAATTTTTAGAAAAGGTTTATTTTTTCGGTTACTGGTCTCTCGCAGCAGATTGGCCACAAGTTCTTTTCCCGTGCCGGACTCGCCAGTGATCAATATGGTTGCATCAGATTTGGCAACTTGAAAAACCATATCACGAAGCTCGCGCAATACTCTGCTGGAGCCGACTATGGTGCCATCAGGTGGCTGATTTTTTAAATGGTTTTGTAAATTATCCAGCTGGTCGGTTAAATTCTTTCTGAGCTTCTCGCTTTCTTTGAGCTCACTTATTTTATAGGCAAGAATTGATTCGATATTTGAATGAAATTTGGCAAGTTCGTCCTGATGGCGTTTATGCTCTGTCTGGTCCCTAATCGTCAGCCAGAATAAATTATCTCCTCTGTAGCCGAGAAATGGTGCAACACTATAGTCCAGGTGGTAGCTATTTATTACCTGGGTAGAAACATCGGTTCCTTTCTTAAATTCTATCGAGAGGTTTACCAAATTGAGAAGTTGGGATTCAACATCGCTGCTGCTGGGAGATAATTCGTTATTGTTTTTTGTCAGATCGCCAAAAAAACGAACTGCACTCGGGTTCATGTATTCAATTGATTTATTGGCATTGACAAGCAGAACCATTTCAGGCATTGCTTCAAGCAAGGTCTGCTGGTTGCTGGCAAGTCGTTCCAACTCTTTTACGGTATCAGGAGATGTCATCTTTTGACGGGTTATCCACGGCTGATTGAATGGTTCGCGTAATTATGCAAATCTTAGAATAACTTTAGCATAATGGCAGGGTGAATAAAATAGGTAAATATACTTATTTTCCATTTTTATGAAAAAAAAAGGCTTTCAGGTGTTGGTTCTATAGAGATATGGAAATAAAAACTATTTATTTCAGTATATTATTTGTTTCCGTATTTCTGGTGAAAATTTTTAAGGCGTATTCCATAAATCCGGATGAAATCGTCGTGCTTGCCAATCGGCGATATCCAGAATCTATCGAAATTGCAAGATATTAGCTTGATAAAAGGAATATAATAAAGAATATCTAATGCAAGCCAATGTCTCTTTCAAAAGTGAGATGAGATGCGCAAAGCAGATCTGATAAAATCGGTTTTGTGTATGAATTTTATGTCCAGGGTTTCCGCTGCCTGAGATGTTTTTTGCCTAGATTAGCAATGGTTATATTAATCTTGCCGAGAGTTACCTGGTCTCACTGCCTTATCTGTCCGGGCAGATGAGGCTCATCGGGGATTCTCTTTACCAGCCTTTCAAACCGCTTGAACCATAGTGCGC
>JABDPQ010000612.1 GCA_013042695.1 Desulfobacterales bacterium
CCGCACGGTCCATTGAAGAGCCTCTTGCAGCACCGGCTGACTGGACAGACGCCACCGGTAACCCCAAGGACGCAATCACCGCAAGCCTGGCACTTTTCGGTGAAATGTCCGCTTTCTATGACATCCCCTAAAAAGGTGGTATTTAAAGCCGGATAGATTGGAATACTCTTGTATTTAGAGGCCATGAACTGAACACCGATGCCACAGGCGAGGCTGAGCACCGCTTCCGATTTCTGTACCAACTCCTCAGTCTTGTCAAAAAACTCATGTTCACACTGACGCTCAATGCCACTGTCGATAATTTCAATATCTACATTATCCTGACTGGCACGCATTTTCAGCTGAGAAGCAAGGATGCCTGCTTCTTTATTGCCACCCTGGTGACAGACGGCAACACAGGTATTACAGCCAAAAACGGTAACCTGTTTATGCTGCTTGATCATGTCCCAGATTTCTTCAAACGGTTTCTGTTCGCCAACTATCATAACTTTCTGACTCCTTCTTCAATAAACTCGTAGATCGATCGGAACAACCCGAATCTATGCAGGTTGTGTGTCGCTCTGACTGGTCGCACGTTTTTTCTTCAATGACAACCAGATGGGCGAAGGCCCCAACTCCGTTATTTTCTGCGTGAATTCGGCGCAGATTTCCGCCCATCTTGGCCCTTGGGCCGCGGAAAGATTATAAAAATGCACCCGTTCCGGATCAACACCGACAGTTGTCAATAATCTCTTGACCTGCTGTACTCGTTTTGTGGCATTTGTATTTCCTTCCAGGAAATGACATTGTCCCTGGAGTCAGCCTGCCACGAAAACACCGTCGATCCCCC
The DNA here is from genome assembly GCA_013042695.1 of Desulfobacterales bacterium. Lineage (GTDB taxonomy): Bacteria > Desulfobacterota > Desulfobulbia > Desulfobulbales > Desulfocapsaceae > JABDPQ01. Next base: position 830 of record JABDPQ010000612.1, read on the forward strand.
GTTCAAAGGCACGCATGAGATAGACCTGATCAAGCTTGCCCGTGCAGGGAAGCCTGATCACTTTGACATTAGGCGGATAAGAAAGCCTCATCACACCGGCTAAATCTGCAGCCGCAAAGGCACAATAGTGACAAGCAAAAGCAATGATATTTGCTTTCCAGTCAGACGGAATCTCCTGCGGTTTTCTTTCCGGACTCAGCCGTTCTTTTTTCACTTCCTCGCCAGGTGCCATTCTTTTATTTCCTCCTGGTTTAAAATCAGTCAATTGCAGTGACTGAATCAATCATTGCTTTTATCTGGTCATCTTTGAAATAATTGACCTGAAAAGCCTTGGCTGGACAAACACCGGCGCAAATACCGCATCCCGTGCATTTCACCTCGTTATGACTCACCATGCCGTCCTCATCAATAAATGGGGAACCAAACGGGCAGGCCCTGAAGCACGCCAGGCAAGACATGCAAATGTCCCGGTTATGTTTTGAGATAACACCTGACACAGTCAGCTTTTCACTAGACAGCAATGTACCCGCCCGACCTGCTGCTGCCAGCGATTGACTGACTGTCTCCTCCAGATTCTTTGGAGCATGAGCGAGCCCCGCTATAAAGAACCCTTCACTGGGAAAATCAACCGGCCGGAGCTTAACATGTGCCTCGAGAAAAAAATCATCGATATTGCAGGTAAGCTTATACTTTTTGGCAAACTCAGTAACATCCGGCTGTGGCCTGAGGCCTGTGGATAAAACCACATAGTCGGCATTAATGACAATCTCTTTGCCGAGAATTTTTCCTGCCAAGCTTACCGTGCAGCCATCTTGCACATGAGTAACTTCCGGCTTTTGGTCGGGAGTAAAGAGAAAAAATAAGACACCCAGATCTCGGGCCTTTCTGTAATAATCTTCCTTAAGACCATAGGCTCGCATATCACGATAGAGCACGACGACCTGAGCATCAGGTGTTTTCTCCTTGATGGCGATGCTGTTTTTCAAGGCATCCTGGCAGCAAACTCTGGAACAATAGTTCGTCGGTTCCTCGCGAGAACCGATACACTGAATCATCACATAAGTCTGACCGGCAATTGGTTCCTGTTCCGCCAAAAGGTCTTCCAGCTCTCGCTGGGTGAGGATACGATCGGAATCGTTATAATGGTATTCTTCAGGTGTATATTCTTTACCCCCGGTGGCGATAAGTATGGCGCCATGATCTATGCTGGTACCATTGGTAAGCAGGGTTGTAAAATTGCCCACAAAGCCGTCTGTATTATCAACCGTAGTGTCGAAGTGTACGGTAATTGCTGGATTGTTCTGAACGTTATCAATAACCTCTGTCAGGTAAACCTGTACGTCGTCTCCTTCAAGGTTACGACGAACCTTGTTCAACAGACCTCCCAGTTCTTTCTCGCGCTCGACCAGATGGACGCCATATCCCTGATCAGCAAGCGACAGCGCAGCATTCATGCCGGCAATACCACCGCCGACCACGAGCGCAGCATGGTCAACGCCGACAGAATTTTGTGTTACCGGCTCGAGCAACCTGGTTTTGGCCACATTCATGTTGACAATCTCAATGGCTTTTGCGGTCGCCACCTCTTTGTCTTCCTTATGACACCAGGAGCATTGTTCGCGGATATCCGCCAGTTCAAAGAGAAACTTGTTGAGTCCCACTTCTCTAATCGTGTCCTGGAATAACGGCGAATGGGTTCGTGGCGTGCAGGAGGCAACAACCACCCGGTTTAAGCCTTTTTCTTTTATAAGCTCACGAATCTTCTCCTGGCCATCTGGAGCACAGGCATATATTATGGTCTCGGTATGTGCAACTCCCGGCTCTTTGGCTGCAGCATCAGCGACTTTATCTACATGAACCGTGCCGGCGATATTTATACCGCAATGACAGACAATAACCCCGACCTTTGGTTCTTCTGCAGTAATATCTCTTTCAGGCGGCAAAACCACCTCTTCGATTTCACTGCCGCGACTGTCACCAAGAAGTGACATGGTTCGGGCTGCCGCGCCACTCCCCTGAATCACTGTTTCCGGGATATCTTTAGGGCCCTGATATATGCCAGCAACATAGATACCTGGCCTGCTTGTCTCAACAGGGCGCAGTTTTGAGGTTTTGGCAAAACCGTATTCATCGGTCTCTATGCCAAAGGTCTGAGCGAACTCCAGGTATTTCTCTCGCGGCTCAAAACCAATTGAGAGAATTGCCATATCAAATTCCTCGTTGATACGCTTGCCGTCCTCATCGATATAATGAATTGTCAGATCTTTAGTTTCAGGATTCTCAATTATTTCCGAGACCATGGCACGCCGATAATTCACACCTTCATTCTTGGCCTTGTCGATATACTTATCAAAGTCCTTGCCATAGGCACGCATTTCCATATAAAAAACTGTCGCCTCTACTTCGGAGTCATGCTCCTTGGCAATGATAGTTTGCTTGGCAGCATACATACAGCATACCGATGAACACCAGGGATTGGCATTATGGGTATTGCGAGAGCCGACACACTGAATCCAGGCAAGGCGTTTGGGATGCGCTTTATCGGATGGCCTCTCGACATGACCACCGCAGGGCCCCGAAGCAGAGAGCAGCCGCTCGAACTGCAATGCCGTCACGATGTTTTCGATTCTGCCGAAACCAAATTCCTGCCGTATGGCCGGATCATAGGTTTTCAATCCGGGCGTGAGAATAATTGAGCCGACGTTTATTTCATATTGCTTGTCGGTATCTTCAAAATTTATGGCAACGGCATCACACACCTTTTCACACTTACGGCACACTTTTTTGGTAAGGTAGAGGCAATGTTCTGCATCAATTGCTCTGGTATTGGGCACCGCCTGCGGGAAAAGGGCATAGATCGCCCGACGATTATCAAGCCCCAGATTAAACTCACTGGTGACTCTACTCGGACATTTTTCTTCACATGCCCCGCAGCCGGTACAGCGGTCGGGATCGACATAGCGAGCCTTCTGCTCCAAGGTAACGGTGAAGTCACCTTCCTCACCCTCGACCGAAAGTACCTTGGTCATGGTGTGCATTTTGATATTGGGATGTCGACTGCTCTCAACCATGCGCGGGGAAATCATACACATGGCGCAATCGCCGGTGGGAAACGTTTTGTCCAGTCTGGACATTGTCCCGCCAATTGATGGTTCTTCATTAATCATGTGAACCAAAAGTCCGCTGCTGGCCATATCAAGAGATGCCTGCATCCCTCCGATTCCAGAACCAACAACTAATACTGAACCTTTCATGTCCTTTTTTTCCAGTTCGGGGGTACTCCTTGTCAAAACAAGTCCTCCTTCGAATCAGTTCCTGAACATTTAGTGACCGGAGAATCTCCTCTACCGGCGAAAATGCGGGGCCCTGATCAGAATAATTCCAGTAGACAACCCTGCAGCCTGCACAATACAGCGGGTCCATTATCATGGAAATTTACTGGGATGACAATCTCTTTTTTATGCAGTCACTCCAAAAGTAGTACATCTGTTGCGAGACAGCAGTATTATTAGTGATTTTGCTAGTATATAAATTATACTTGTGTCATCTAGAACTATTCTTGAATCTGATAAAATTGACATATTTCACCTCAGTTATATGAAAAAATTGTATTTTTACCTGTTCACCAGGATGTGCTACATTGCTCTACATTTTCAGCGTAAATTTCGCTCAGACTCGGTTTTGCCAATAGCTTGAGTTCATCTTCACACATATTAGTATAATAATCTGACAAAATTGCCGGCTGCCCGGCGACAAGAAAGTCATAAATAACAGAATTATCCTGGGGCATAAGAGAGGTAACGATAATGCGCATAATCGAGATAAGAGAAAAAACCGTATCTATCGAGCCTTTTGCAAAAGGATGATTTTCGTTCAAAGTCAAACCATGCGAAAAATTTTTACCGCAGGCATATAATTGCTATTCCAAGGATAAAAATTTAAGCATAACGTTGAGGTTGAACGAAAAGGGCGTTTTGCAAGTGGCTCTATCGCTTCGGAAATTAAAACGCCTACATCGATTTCAGTAAAATGACCGTGTCCGCTCTGGTATTGATGACGGATGTTATGAGAGAGGGTAAGCCGGTATGCGGCTATGGATTTAACTCGAACGGCCGCTATGCCCAGGGATGTCTGCTTAGAGAGTTCTTCATCCCACGATGGATCTCATTTTGAGAAGGGATTCTGCCGATGACAAAACAACGCTAGCAAGACATTATAAAACAGTGTAAACAGCTGCTGCTGCTTACCTAGCTATAATTGCATGTCACGAAGAACTTCGTTGGAAAGAAAGAAGAGCAGCCGAAGCTGCTCTTCTTTGAATATTGCTGCGGCTCTAAGTTAGAGCTTTACAACGTCTTTTGCGGCTGGCCCTTTCTGGCCATCTACAACTTCAAAGCTGACACGTTCACCCTCGGAAAGAGATTTGAACCCTTCTGCCTGAATGGCTGTATGATGCACGAATACATCCTGTCCGCCGTCCTGTTCAATAAAACCAAAGCCTTTTGCATCATTAAACCACTTCACAGTTCCTTCTGCCATTACTAATACTCCTGTACTTGATGGGGAAAACAGTGCCCCTTTTTTCAACTGTCCGGACTCACTAACTGATTCCGAACCTCAGTCTGCTATGCCGACTGAACCTATCGCCTGAAATTGTTTATCAGGCATTTATTGCAAGCTGTGCACGAT
>JABDPQ010000619.1 GCA_013042695.1 Desulfobacterales bacterium
TTAGCCGACAGCCGAGATGAAGTTAAAACTAATCAGACTTCAATTATCAGGCAATGGCCACCTGGCGGCCTTCAATAGAATCAATGATGCTGCCTTCTGTTATGTTAAATGTTACATGCCTGTCATCGATACTTATGGTTCCATGAAGCTCCTCGATCCCCAGCTGTTCTACGGTTTGATCAATTACTCCAAGCAGCGATTGTAAGGCGAGACCAATTTCTGTTCTCCTGTTTGTATCTAATCCCAGTGTCTTCCAGCTTTCGTCAGCATGATTTTCGCCCTCTTTGCCGAGCTTGAAGAAATTATCCACCAGCGACTTTATCAAGCGATCTTCGCCTGTCTGCTCACGCAGAAAAGCAATCGTTTGCTTGTCTGTCATTGTTGTGCCATCAGGAACCAGGGCATAAAGATCGGCGGGCAAGAAGTCCATTAACGCCTCGCCATTTACCCTGCCATTCAGAATATCCTCTCTCACCAACTGCTCATAGTCAGACCCGGGATCAGAACCTGTGCGTTTTGATAGCTGGATAAGGGCCATTGCTTCACTTCGATGGCCGCTAACGCCAAAACCCGAGAGAAAATGATCCAGGATGTCGTGAATAAACACAGAGGTGTTAATTCTCTGGCCAGTCTCCCGTGTACTGGCAATGATCTCAGGGTCACCGATCGTGGCGTCAACCTTCCAGCCTCTGGCCCCGAACCCATCATCCCATACCTTCTTGTAGGTAGCCGGCACCTGAACACAGCCATCGTCTGCTCGCAGCAGGTTTTGCGGGTATTGCTCGATATTGCGAAATGCGCCTCGAACTGAACTGGATATCATCATGGCCTGTCTACTCCCATATCAGATTGAGGGCTTCTATTTTTCCAAGGTTCTGATTAACCTGACATTCTGGACAGCCTTTACTCGAGGGCTTTTTACTGCAACCTTTACACTTTGCAACCAGCTTCCTTGATGCTTTCAAATCAGATTTGAGAGTATTCAGATGACTGATTTTTTCTTCAATTTCGCTGATTGCACTGTCGATAACTTCTGTTACTTTTTTACTGCTTTCATCCCCGGTTGAACAGGTTTCCCTGGTGCTTCCTATTAATCCAATAACATCGAGAGAGAACCCGTTGTCAGCCAGCTGAAGGATGGCCTTTAAACGAGCCACATGGTGTTCTGAATACAGCCTGGTACCCCCATCAGTTCTATTGGGGAGCAGAAGCCCTTCTTCCTCATAGTATCTGATGGTACGTACCGTAGTATTCAGCATCTCAGCAACTTCACCTATTTTGAAATATTTAAGTGACATTTATAAACCTGCGAGTTGAGCTTTAAAGCCATGCTCTTTTACCTTATCTAGCAAGGCGGTTGATTTAATCGTATCCGAGTTATATGACACGAACATAAAATGGTCTTTTTCCAGACTGAACCTCGGAGCAATCACACCTTCCAGGCTCCTGAGTTGTTCCACTAACTTGTCCTGCTCGGACTCATCTGGCATTTCATCTATATGGATAAGCACATCTGACAATTGCATTTTCTGTCTCCCATATCTTACGTTGACGGTAAATACAATATCTCACGTATACGTTATATTGTAAAGATGTAAATGATGGTGGATCTGGGTTGATTAAAACGAATATCCTACTGAAAATCACAGCCAGCCTGCAGGCTCTTCAATCAGACTCGCTTCGAAGCACAATTCTGACTACTTCTCGCCATCCCTTGCAATAATCTGCTCAACGACATCATCCATGGTTGTTGCATAAACATCAGGTTGGCGATACTGAGGATGATAGGGTGCTCCGGAACGGTCTATGTACGCTGCGTGCATTCCCGCAGATAAGGCACCATGCGTGTCCCAATCTTGGGTGGCGACGAGGCGTAACTCGGCGAGTGGGCGATTGATACGCTTTGCGACAAACTCGTAGACCCTGGGGTCTGGCTTGAAACTTCCCGTTTCCTCGACTGAGACTATGTCGTCGAAGTAATCCATTAAGCCTGCATTATCAATCTGAGCAGTTACCAGGTTGAGAGACGAATTTGTAAAAGCCACCGTACGATAACCGGCGGACCGCAGTCGGGTTAGCGCCGGTTTGACATCTGTATGGGGAGGTAAGCTGGAAAATCCTCTGAGAATTTCGTCGCGCATTACCTCAGAAAGATCACCCCCCCGTTGTGCAGAAATCGTGTCGAGCATGGCGCCGGCCAGGGTAGCGAAGTCAGCCTTGATATCCGTTAATACACAAACAGTTGATGTGTGCAAAAGCATCGAGAACCACGTTGCCGTGACAGCTTCATCCCCAAAAGCAGCCTTGAACTTTGGCTTCAATGAGCTGAGATCGAGAACCGTTTCATTAATGTCAAACAGTATTGTGTCGCGTGGCATAGTAACGACCCCTGTTAAAAATTGTTGTTAAATATAAAAGCCACACAATACTGTGAAAGTTCCTGGCCGACAGTACAGGTGGGCATAGTTTCCTAAGAAAAATCTGTAATCAATACCTGAGCTGTTCTTCCTTTCTAGTATAAGCGGGCAATGAGCATTTAATGAACTATCGCTACACGCTGATTTTTTCGGTGGAGATAGATATTAAAGCCAGCCAGGAGAAGAATAAACATCGTCAAATACGGAAGTTTCGTTCCAAGCAGTACTCTCTGCAGGCACATTCGGGTGATGATGCACGCAATGTAGGACGGCTATAAAGGGTCGCGAGAAGACTACCACGATGAAA
>JABDPQ010000627.1 GCA_013042695.1 Desulfobacterales bacterium
CAGTGAAGCAATCGAAATGTAAACAGGTGAACAAGGCTGGTTAATCAGGGCAGAAACAACGCAGCGACTATTTATTGCGCCGCCAATGTGGATGAGTTATACCCCATTTACGGACCTTATAATTCAGAGCTCGCGGACTAATCCCGAGTTTTCTTGCAGCAGTTTTCTGAACCCACAAACATTCTTCAAGAGCTTTAAGGATCAGCTCTTTCTCATGGATAGCAAGAGACGCCCCTCTATTGGCAGCCATCCGATCACTTCGTCTTCTCTTTTCGAAAACGACCGTATCAGATCCACTTCTCTGGAATCGTTTAGGTGGAAGAGCAAGATTTGCCAGATGAATATATTGATCTTCTTCCAATATCACCGCACGCTCTATCGTGTTGGCAAGCTGACGTATGTTTCCCGGCCAATCATAGCTCAAAATCGCTTCACCAGCTTCTCGCGTGAAACCTTTGATATTTCGGTTAATAGCTGTACAATAGCGTTTTAACAAGCGATCAGCCAAGGGCATGATGCATTCACGTCTGTTTTTTAACGATGGCAAATGAACAGGGAGAACATTCACCCGGTAGTATAGATCTTCCCGAAACTGTCCCTCTTCTACCTGGGTAACAAGATCTTTATTTGTCGCTGCAATAACCCGAACATCCGCATGAATGGTTTTATTGCCGCCGACGCGTTCAAATGATTTTTCTTCGAGGACCCTGAGCAGCTTCGATTGCAGGCGAAAACTTATTTCACCAATTTCATCAAGAAAGATTGTCCCACCAACAGCCTGTTCAAATCTGCCGATTCGCTGTTTATCGGCACTGGTAAAGGATCCTTTTTCATGGCCAAAAAGCTCTGATTCAAGAAGATCTTCAGGAATATTTGCACAATTGATCTTAACAAATGGCTTCTTTCTTCGAGGAGAATTAAAGTGGACAGTCCCGGATAAAAAGCTTTTTCCAGTCCCGGTATCGCCGGTGATCAGAATTGTTGAGTCCGTATCGGCAAATTTTTTCAGGGTCCGCAAAACTGCCTTCATCCTGATGCTGGAGGCAATGACTTCTTTGAAATCATAGACAACATCCTGGCGATGTCTTAAATAGTCGATCTCATGTCTCTGGTTTCTCAGCTCGATGGCTCGCTCAACCGCCATAATGACACGTTCTTGAGAGATTGGATGAACCAGAAAATCACACGCCCCACTATTCATTGCTCTGACAACAAGCTCCGTGTTCTCGCTGGCACTGGTTATTACAATAGGAGTGTACGGGCTTTTTTTATGCGTTTGCTCAAGCAGTTGCATAACAGAACTATGTGCTTCATCAATGCCGAGCAGAATCAGGTCAAACTGTCTGGCATTCATTTCTGCCTGAAACTCCTCAATGGTGTTTTTGAGGGTCAGCACCCACTTCTTTTGGAGGGCAGAATCGATTAATTCGGCACTGCCTGAGCAGGAATCGTACATGAGTATGGCATGTTTTCCTGGCATTACGACACCGTATCTGATATTTCGTAATTGTAATTACCTCAAATTCCTTATACGTTAGTGAGTAAAAAATTGCAAACAAAATTCTACATTTACCTCATTAGCATGGTTGTTGCAAAAGATCAAAAAACTACATAAACACTTGAAAACAAATGGATTTTCATGATTCTGATAAAATATGGATGCAACAGGCTCTCAACGAAGCGCGTAAATCCGCGGATTTCGGAGAGGTTCCGGTTGGAGCGATAATCACTGACGGTTCTGAGTTGTTAGCTGCAGCTGGTAATTGCCCAATTACCAGCCTTGATCCAACGGCTCACGCCGAGATTAATGTGATCAGAGAAGCGGCTTTAAAGCGGAACAATTATCGTCTCTCCGGAGCCACCCTCTATGTAACTCTTGAGCCATGTATAATGTGCATGGGTGCAATCATCCATGCCCGAATCCAGCGCCTCGTTTTTGGCGCCTATGATCCTAAGACAGGTGCTGCGGTCTCTCGCTACCAGATAGGCAGTGACAGTCTTCTCAATCATTCCCTTATTATTCAGGGGGGACTATTACACGAACAATGCAGCGGCCTACTGCGAACCTTTTTCAAACAAAGACGCAGTTGAGCATCTACTTGTCCCAAGTGGCATTTTTTAAGGTGAAAGAACTTTTTAATTGATAAATTAGCAGTAACCGTATAGATAATAGCCCTCGCCGATGTCCGAAAAAGATTATCTGCTGGAGAGGTGACCGAGTGGCTTAAGGTGCACGCCTGGAACGCGTGTGTACGCAAGTACCGTGAGTTCGAATCTCACCCTCTCCGCCAGCTTTACAGAGGGCTCTGGCATTGACCATATTGCCGGAGCCCCTTATATTTTCATGTAATCTCAATTCATCTCAAGTATTCCGGATTTGCTTGACGCTGATCAGAAAAATGTGTATAAATCCGGCCTGAGCTACAACATAATTAACGAGTTTTATTTGCCTACGCAGGACTCGTTTGGGCTCGATATTTTTCAGTGATTTCGGTTTGATAGCCGGGTCCTGCGCAACAAAGAATCACGAACCCCGCCAGGTCCGGGAGGAAGCAACGGTAGTGAACCTCTTCGTGTGCCGCAGGGGTGCCCGGCTATCATTTTTTCTGCTTGCTATTCATAAGCGCAACCGTTTTAGCTGCCCGTATTTTTATGTCCTACCTGGTTCTTGCCCGTTCATCAAGACCGCAGAAATTTGAAGAGGTTGTTGGCCAAAAACCTGTCGTCAAAACTCTGCAGAACAGCCTTAAGCGCAACCGTGTTGCCCATGCAATACTTTTCTCTGGTGTTCGCGGTATCGGCAAGACAACGCTCGCGCGGCTCATGGCAAAAGCGCTGAACTGCGAAGAGGGGCCAACCCCAGTTCCTTGCGGCAACTGCTCGTCATGCCGACAAATCGTTGCAGGCTCGTCTCTTGACCTGCATGAAATAGATGGTGCATCAAACCGAGGGATTCAGGAAGTTCGAGAGCTGAAAGAAAAAATAAAGTTTATGCCGGCCTCCTCTCGATACAAGATAGTGATTATCGATGAGGTGCACATGCTGACCACCGAAGCATTCAATGCCTTGTTAAAAACCCTCGAGGAACCTCCTAAGCACGTCTATTTTATGTTTGCTACCACCGAGTTGCACAAAATTCCTATAACCATTTTATCGCGCTGTCAGCGGTATGAATTGCAGCGGATTCGTTCAGATAGCTTAAGTGAGCATCTGCAACGGCTTGCTCAAAACGAAAATATTGAGTTGGAAAAAGGAGCCTTGTCCCTGATCGTTAGAGAAGCCGAGGGTTCCGTACGGGATGGCTTAAGCCTTTTGGACCAGGTAATCTCCTATGGAGAATCACCAATTCAAACCAGTGACGTGGTAGATATTCTCGGGCTGGTAAACCGTGACATTTTGCATAACATTTCTTTGGCACTGCTTTCCGGCAATAAAAAAGAAGCACTCGGAAATCTCGCAGAAGCCTTCATATTCGGCATTGACATCAAACGATTCATGGCCGATTTACTGGAACATTTTCCAGCTCTGCTACTGGTAAAAATTGACGGATGCAAGGTATTACTTGACATTGCCGCTGAGGATTTACAAAGATTCGAAGTTGCTGCTGCTGAATACTCGACCGAAACGATTCACCAGAAGCTCAGCCTACTAATGCGAACGGCTGAGGATATTCGCTATTCGGTACAACCGCGCCTCACTCTAGAAACTGCCTTCTTATCAATAATTGAAGCCGGCAATGTCGTTGGTGTCAGCACACTCTTAGAACGTCTCGACAAAACCATTAAACAATTGCCGAAATCGACATCCTCACCAGACAATACCCCTGCTTTCAATGATCTTCTTCCCTCTGAAACAGCTTCGTTCAAAAAAAAAATAGTTGAAGAAAGTGCCCCCTCAACTGAAGATGAGAAAGATTCAGCTCATTTCGAAGCAGCAACAATCGAAAACCATGACGAACCTCGCAGGGATAGTGATGAAATTCCCACTCCATCGGCACCATCATTATCAGAACAGGTGGTTGTTGATCAGCAAACAGAATCGTCTGAACCCCAGATGCTCAGTACCCACCAACGTGATATTCGAAGAGACTGGCTTGATTTTATCTCTTATGTTAAAGAACGAAAGCAATGGATG
>JABDPQ010000629.1 GCA_013042695.1 Desulfobacterales bacterium
TCGACCTTGATCTTGCCACGACGCAGAGCCAGGAAAATCCGGTTTATTATGTTCAGTACGGGCATGCCCGTTTGTGTTCAATTCTCAGCCAGGCCGAGGGTAAAGGGGTAAAACCAGTCAGCTTTGATCGAATCGACAGCTCATTGCTCTGTGAACACGAAGAGATCCAGCTCTTGAAATATATGGCTTCGTTTCCGACAATGATTGAAAATGCAGCCCTGGAGCTTGCACCCCATCGGGTGATTTTCTACTTGATGGAGCTTGCCGGCATGTTTCACAGCTATTATAACAAGCATAGGGTCATATCGGAGGACATTGCTCTCAGCCAGGCTCGACTTTGCATGATTGCAGCCCTAAGAATTGTTGTCGGTAATGGTCTCAAAATGATTGGGCTTACTGCCCCGGAAAAAATGTAATATATGGCAGTACAGAAACGGCGTCGACCTAAAATCAAATTCGAATTGTCCCGCAGCAGTATAGGCGGCATTGCCATCGTCTGTTTCTGTATTTTTCTCTGGATGTTCCTCATCGGTGTGTGGGCCGGGCAGTCGTTATTGAGGCCTTCCCAGCCTGTTTCGGCAGGGTTTGACGCTGGTTCCGTAAAGAATGAGCAGCCAGTGGAGCATCTTGAAGCAGAAAAAAAGATCAAACCCTGATCTATAATGATGTTAGCCTTTGAGGAAAACGATTTTTGAACGTCACCGCTTGTGTATCGTTTCGATAATGCTTAAAATCATGTCCGTCTTTTGAAATTAACCTCTCACTTAATAACGTGTCGACAAAATGATAGGAAATGTACTCACCAAGGTATTTGGCAGTAAAAACGAACGTTTTTTGAAGCAGATTCAGCCAATAGTTAATCGAATCAATGAACTTGAAGCCACTGTCAAAAAAATTGATGATGGGGGACTTGCTGCCAAAACAGTCGAATTTAAAGAGCGTTACCAAAAAGGCGAACTCCTTGATGAACTGCTCCCGGAAGCATTTGCTGTAATCAGGGAGGCCTCACGCCGGATTTTGGGTGAGAGGCATTTTGATGTCCAATTATTGGGCGGTGTTGTTCTGCACCAGGGCATAATTGCGGAAATGAAGACCGGTGAGGGCAAAACGCTCACATCGACCCTTGCCGTATATTTGAACAGTTTGTCAGGCAAGGGTGTGCACGTTGTAACCGTTAACGATTACCTGGCAACCCGTGATGCTGAATGGATGGGGCAGGTCTACCGTTTCCTTGGCATGAGCGTTGGCCGCATTGTGCATGATATGGCTGATGCGCAGCGGCGTGAAGAATATGGTAAAGATGTCACCTATGGCACCAATAATGAATTTGGCTTTGACTACCTTCGCGACAATATGAAATTTGATGTGGAGGATTTCTGTCAGAGGGATTTTAACTATGCCATAGTTGATGAGGTTGACTCGATACTTATTGATGAAGCCAGAACACCATTGATCATTTCCGGTCCGGCAGATATTTCTACTGATCTTTATAAAAATGTCAACCGAATCATGAGGAAATTTAAACCTGATGAACATTATATCGTTGATGAGAAGGCACGGCAGGTATCACTCAATGAAGAGGGTATCGCCCTTGGTGAAAAATTACTCAAGCTCGACAACCTCTATGATCCAAACAATATCGAGTACCTGCACCATTTGAATCAGACCTTGAAAGCGCATGTGCTGTTTCAACGGGATGTCGATTATATTGTTAAAAACGGACAGGTGGTCATAGTTGATGAATTCACCGGGCGAACCATGGAGGGGAGACGTTACAGCGACGGACTGCATCAGGCTCTTGAAGCAAAAGAAAATGTTAAAATTGAAAAAGAAAATCAGACACTTGCCTCTATCACTTTTCAGAACTACTTCCGCATGTATGATAAACTTGCCGGGATGACTGGTACGGCGGATACCGAAGCACCGGAGTTTAAAAAAATCTATAACCTTGATGTCACCGTTTTACCGACTCATATGGACATGATACGGGACGATTATGCCGATGTCATCTACAAGACGGAGGCGGCAAAATTTCGGTCTGTCATCAATGAAAT
>JABDPQ010000084.1 GCA_013042695.1 Desulfobacterales bacterium
AACAGGCGTTATATGGAAGAGATTATGCAGCGGCAGTTTCACAGACTGTTGCGCTATAATACCCCATGTAGTCTCATCATGATTGACGTGGACCACTTTAAGAAATTTAACGATAAATACGGCCATGATATGGGTGACTTTGTCCTCTGTGAGCTGGGGAGATATCTGCAAGACAATAGTCGCGGAGAGGACCTCGCCTGTCGATTTGGTGGGGAGGAGTTTATCATCATCATGGTTGATACGGATATAGACCGGGCTCACAGGAAAGCAAAAAAAATGTGCGCGGAGATTTCTCAGGCAATCTCGATTCCCCATTTGTCCCAAAAAATCGGTATTACCGTCTCAATAGGTGTTGCCTCAAGCCCGGTGCATGGGAAAAATATGACCGATTTACTCAAGTCAGCCGACAATGCGCTGTATCAGGCCAAAAGCAATGGCAGAAACAGAGTAGAAGTGGCCGAGGTTGAAAACAACACAATGTGAATTACCCGACTGCCTCATTTCCGAGAAGAGAAGAATGACGCTTAGGGCATTGAATAGTATCAGAATGCTGTATTTCGAAGAAGAGCCAGATCAGCTTGTGTGTCAATATCCATGAGGACATGTCTATCTGAAACAGCTACCATGTACGTCCTATCTTCGTATTTTTTTAGAAGAGAACGCAAACCGCCCTGGCCGTCATATGTAAGGATTTCATCAATGAGGCAACTGTCAATGAGTGGTGGGTGTCCCTGCCTGTTGTTATAGTGCGGTGAGCAGATGAGCGTTGATGACCTGGATTTGAACGCCTCCATTAACCGCAGTATGGTTGAGGAGTGAACAAGTGGTATATCAACCGGCAAGAGGAAGAACGCATCACAATGTTGCTTGAGCTCTTGAACACCCCTTTGGATTGACGAGAACATGCCATCGTGATAGCGCTGATTTATCACACAGTGGGCAGCAGTTTTCTCCAAAACTGGTATCAACTCATCAGATCGATGACCAACTACCGTAACAATATCATGTATCCCAACGCTTTGGAAAAGTGCTATTGCTCGCTCAATAATGGTTGTTCCATCAATTTTAAGAAGCGGCTTGAAAGCCTTCATCCGTCTTGAGAAACCTGCTGCAGGGATGAGTGCAGCCAGGCGTAGATCAGCCATTTGATCTCCTGAGTGCACGATATTGGATAAGTTGCGCAACGATGCTAACGGCAATTTCGGAGGGTGTTTCGGCATCGATTGCCAGGCCGATCGGACAGTGTACCCGATCTAGGTCATGAGAATTAAAGCTTTCAGCCAGCAATGCCTGATAAATAGTATCTCTTTTTTTACGACTGCCGATCATACCGATATAACCGGCTTTTGTTCTAAGCGCCTGAGCCAGCACCTCTTTATCAAAACGGTGTCCTCTGGTGACAATAATGATGTAACTTTCTGTATCAATATCGGATTCTTTAAATACACCTGAATAGTCCGGGCAGACGATAACCTCATCTGCCTCGGGAAATCTTTCTTGGTTGGCGAATTCAATTCTGTCATCAATGACTATGATTTGAAAATCTATGTGGTTTAATATCCTGGCAATTTCCCTGGAGACATGACCCGCACCGACAAGATAGATGGTTTTTGCTGGCAGTAATGATTCGATGACATACTGCTGGTCCTCAAAAAGAAGCAGCGAAGCAGTATTGTGATCGAATGTGTACTTTTCAAGTATCTTATGAAGTTCCGGCGTTACTCGCAGTGGACCAGACCAGTCACTGTCAGCAACTTTTACCGATCTGTCGATAGCTCCATTTTTTTTATTGCTTCTCAGCTTACCAATCAGCACCGCTGGATTAGCTCTTTGCAGCGAATTGTTTACCATCCGGAAGATGTTGACGTTGTCTTCATCGATGGACACATATTCGATCAGTATCTGCATCCATCCGCCGCAGATCAAATCCATTTGATCTGTGTTGGTTGAATTTTTAAAGTCATATGATTTCAAAACGCTGTCTCTGGTCGTAAAAAGTTCCAAAGCAGTTCTGATCACATCGGCTTCAACAACCCCTCCGCCAATCGTCCCGTCGATACTTCCATCATCATAAATGAGCATTTTTGACCCTGAGCTCCTGGGAGTGGAGCCACTTTTACTCATGATAGTAGCAATAACAACATCACTACCACGTTGGAGAGATTGATAGATTTTGGAAAAGAGAACACTCATGAAAATACCCCATTCATGCACTTTCGGTGTGCCGACAGACTTGAAATCCTCATATGCTCTGCCGTGACCCAAGGGTTTAAGATTAATACAGATCACATTCTCAGCTGTCTGCATCGTCTATATATCAATCAGGCAACAAATGCTCGTATTGCCGATTCAGCTAATTTTATTGCGCAGTTTCATTAAATCAAACGGTAGTTCTCTCAATCGGACTCCTGTAGCCTTGAATATGGCATTGGCGACTGCGGGTGCAACCGTTGGAATGCCAAGCTCACCGACGCCACCGATATCATCGATACTTTTGGCGATATGAACCTCGATATCGGGTACTTCAGTCATTGTTAAAATGGGGTATTCATCAAAGTTTACAGTTTTTACGCCACCTTCTGCGAAATGAATCCTTTCATGAAAAGCAAGACTTAAAGCCATAACAGCTGCTCCCTCCATTTGTGCCAGGATTGCGTCCGGATAAACAGCTGGGCCACAATCAATTGCACAAATAATCTTATGCACAATCACCGCACCATTATCTTTGTTGACAGACACCTCAGCCATGTGCGCTGCTGACGAACCAAAGCACGATCCGAGTGCAACGCCACGCGCTCTGTCGGCTGGAACAGAATTTTGCCAACCCGATTTTTTAGCAAGAAGTGACAATGTCCGGTATGGGCGGGAATCCTCTTCCATTAATCCCAGTCGAAATTGAACAGGATCTTTTTGGGCGGCATGGGCCAAGTCGTCTATAAACGTTTCGACGGTAAATGTTGTAATTGTATAGCCCACCGAACGCCAAAACCCAACAGGAATTGGTAGATCTATCAGGGCATATTCAACACGTCGGTTAGAGAGTGAATAAGGCATATCCGGTATACCTTGTATCGAAGTGGGGTCAA
The DNA here is from genome assembly GCA_013042695.1 of Desulfobacterales bacterium. GTDB lineage: Bacteria > Desulfobacterota > Desulfobulbia > Desulfobulbales > Desulfocapsaceae > JABDPQ01. Next base: position 3,087 of record JABDPQ010000084.1, read on the forward strand.
CACCGTTCTGAACATACTGCGGCATTGCCCTGCTCATGATAGATGGCGAAGCCACTTTTTGAGACCAGGCTACCAGCTGACCTTGCTTATTCAAACCGGCCTTAATTTTTGATACGCTTTTTGGACGAAAATAATCGTGTGCAAAGTCATCCTCCCGTGTCCATATTACCTTGACAGGGCGTCCCATGGCTTGTGACAAAGAGACTGCGTCGACCACGACATCGGTTTCTCCGCGCAACCCAAAGCCACCTCCTGCTGGGGGCGTCATGACTTTGACCATTTCAATCGGCAACCCGGTGATACGAGCTGCCATTTGCTGAGCTGCGGTCTGTCCCTGAGTCGGTACCCACACCTGACAAAGATCTTTTTTCACATGGGCGGTGCAATTTATAGGTTCGAGTGCAGCATGAGCAACATACGGAAGTTTATATGCTCCTTCCAATGTCACCGCTGCTTCAGCGAGTGCCTTGTCAACATCACCGACGGCTTCGGCAATGACGCCTGGTTTCTCCAAATATTCCTGAAACACGTTGTCTAGCATCTCATCACTTAATTGAGGATGTGAACCAGCTGTCCAGGTAATGTTGAGTTTTTCGCGACCCTGCAAAGCTGCATAGGTTGTTTGAGCGCAGACCGCGAGCTTGTCTGCCAACGGCACCACTTTTAACACGCCCTGAACAGCCATGGCGGCATCTGTATCATATGTCTCCGGTCGTGCTCCAAAACGGGGAGGACGTGCAACAACCGCAATGCACATATTTGCAACCTTATTATCGATGCCGTAGATAGTCCGGCCTTCAACCTTGTCGGGTATATCCAGGCGATGTTTGGCCGAGCCAATGACTCGGTAGTCTTTAGCTTCCTTGAGCGGCGGGTTTTCCGGGACTGGCAACTTTTTAGCTTCCTCAACGAGCTTTCCATAGCGTAAGCTGCGGCCATCTGGATGAATCACCTTGCCGCTATCAGTTGCACATTGTGCGGCTGGAATGTCCCATTGTTTTGCTGCAGCCTCAATTAACATCTGACGGGCGGCCGCTCCGGCTTTACGAATGATATCCCAGCGATGACGAATACTGGTGCTCCCGCCGGTGAGTTGTGCATGCCAAACGGGATCCTTGAACGGCTCTGCAGCCAATGCCATTTTGGCTTGAATTTTCTCCCAGTCTGCATCAAGTTCCTCGGCCACAATCATAGAGATACCGGTATGGGTGCCCTGACCGAGATTTGTCTGACCAATCCAAACGGTAATGGTATCATCCTGGGCTATTTCAACAAAGGCATGAGGATGGAAGGTCTCAGTCGATTCTGCGCTCACCGGTGAAGCATTAAATAAGGTAAACTCTCCGGGAATGGCAATAGCGGCAATAACCAGGCTCCCTTGCTTGAGGAAGGTCCTTCGTGTCATGTCTGTTTTCATCGTGTCGTCCCCCTATTCCTTTGTCATATCAGCAACCATTTTTATGGCCTTTTTTATCCTTGGATGCGATCCGCAACGACAGAGGATATTGTCCAAAGCTTCATTGATCTGTGCTTCAGATGGGTCTGCCTGCCGTGAGAGAAAATCCACCGTTTGCAGCATTATGCCAGGTTGGCAATACCCACATTGAGGTACTTGCTTTTCAATCCAGGCCAATTTTACAGGATGATCTGCCGGCAAACCTTCAATAGTGGTTATTTTGCTTCCCTGAACGCTTTGCAGGCTGACGGAACAGGAACGAACTGCCTCGCCATCGATGAGTACTGTGCATACGCCGCATTCTGCAATCCCGCATGCGTATTTGACACTGGTGATTTCCAGGTTGTCCCTGAGAACCCATAGGAGAGGCGTATCCGGGGCGACATAGACCTGTTGTTTTTTTCCATTCACATGTAATGAAAGCATATCTTCTCCAAGTTAAATGTGGATCTGTTGTTTCATGGGTATGACAAACGGGTCCTCTTTTCGGCGATATGACGATGAAGAAAGACAAAATGAGCACTCTTATCAGTATGAGCTACTCGTAGCGTAGTAGCAGACTAATAGCTGTTCTATTATCTAAAATGTGCTTTTATTTGTATCTTTTTTGTCCACCTCCCTGCGAATTTCATCGATTTTTAAGCTTATTTCTTCTTTTGACATGACACCTTTTTCAATCAGTAAATCAATGATTGCCTGATGGATTATCATTCCAGTGTTCGGCGCGTGCTTGCTCGTAAGGATGTTGAGAGAATCTGTCTTCTGCTGATGGCATTTCCCCTTTCTTGACATCTATCGCCAACATTTGCATCTCACCCATTCCCATTGCCTCAACCATCGTGTCTATTTCAGTGTACCCTTGAGGAATTTCAAATAGACTGTCATCTTGTTTGGCCAATTTGATGTTTTCGATATATGAGATCATTTTACCGGCGGATGCGGGCAGGGTAACTTCCTGCTTAAGTGTGTTCTTGAGCTTTTTAGAATACCAAAGCTTCATGCCCATAGGAAGTTGATCATCAGAAAAATGTACAGTGCCTTCATAAATGACACAGGAATAACCTTGAATTTTCTCTTTACCAATTTTTTTCATGTTATTCTTTTTGATCATTTCCATGACATCCCCAACTGCTCCCATAGGACTTTTTTCGCTTAATTCTTCAAAATCTGTAACCGTGTATTTTTTTGTGTCGGGTACAATCATGTAGGCTAAAGGTCCGTTGACAATGTTAATCATGCCCATGGTGTCCGAGCGGTATGTGTCTGTGCTCTTATAGTACATTTTCCCCGTGATCGGACCATTGATTTCCGAAATGATATCAGCTGAAAATTCAACTGCCCCAGCCGAAGAACAAGTGATGAGAAGCAAACATATAGCAAGAGAATAGAATCGATGCATTTCGTCCTCCTTTTTATACCAGATTGCGGAAAAAGGCAGAATCCAAATAGCCTTTCGTCAATGATAATTTTATTACTCCAACAATCAGTTATGATCAATACCACATATGCATTTATTCGTGGGGAGTTGCTCATCCACTATCTGGCAAATACTCCTTAAGACATTACTCTTAGGGCAGCAGCGATTTGAGCGGGCTATGATTTTAGGCATATCTCATCGGTCATTTTTCTGCAGTATTCGTGTTGATTACCTGAGGTAGATGAAATTTATCCGTGTGTGGTAAAGATATCTGAGGAAATTTTCAGACGTTTGATGTTATATGATTAGTGATGTCATCCTATACTGATTTTGGTGTGCATAAAGGCCAACGGTTTTAGAATATATGCTCATCTGGATAGCTGGTTAATTGCTCCTCTCAGGACCGTAATGGAAAAGTAGGGAACAGAAGAATTCAACCAGGGTGATCATCCGCGGATATATATCAGATCTAACCTTATTTACTATCCGGTAAATTTCGACAAATGTAACCATTGCGACCTGGATGTGATGAAATTTCATACCAGCAACTATACCGTTGAAATCGATCTGCAAAGTGCTAAATTTGGTTTACATCAAAACCAGATAGCCGTTTTCGAAAAACGCTTGGATGAAATAGCCATTCAAGATGCTTCTTTTTGGGATATATGTTCGTATAGGCATGGCGTCTTGCGTTATGAATCAGAAACGCTCATGCCTGTAAAAACGATTAAGAAAAAGAGGAAGGTATTGCTGGTGCTTGGTAACCCAGCAATCCTTAGTGTCAAAAACGGCATGTTTTTCTACTCAAAGTCAAATGGTACCAGGCATGGGTTTTGGAAAAAATTAGCAAAAGCAGGTCTCGTTAAAATCGTGCGCAAAGAAACAAGACAAGCAGAGGCAGTAGTGCGGCGTAAAATGATATTGGAAGGTGCAGCATCCGATACAAATCTGATTGGATTAACTACATTCTATAGTTTTCCGACACCAGGCGCAGACAATGCTAACCATTCTGGTGCAGCCGGAGTCGAAACTTTGTTTGAACCGTTTCTTAAAAAAATGCGGCAGATGGAATCACAGCGAATTGTATCGTACCCATTTATCGATGGATCAATTGTTGTTTTCACCCAAAAAAGCTCATTGAGGCACTTTTATAATATCACGGGAATAAAACCCGTTTACTGGCCTATTCGCGGCAGAGGATCAGACGGTGAAGTGCTTGGTAAATTGCTGACCCGGGCTTCGCCTGTAACATGGCATAAAAATCGTCTTTTACAATAAGCAATTTGTTGCATTAGATTAATAGATACGAAATAGCTTTGAGTTCTCACATTGTCTGCTCTCTCGTCGTCTTGCCATCTCCTAACATCTGGACAAAGTGGAAGGACTCACCAGGTTGATTGACAAGTCAAGTTCATTATCATCTCTGGTGATTTAAAATTTTGGCTCAAGCGATGCCATTAACAAAATGCTGTACTATTGTTACATAAGATTTAGCAGTAAGAAATAACCAATCGTATCACCACATTTAATTGCGTTTACTACTAAAAAGGAAATGCTCATGCCGCGCGATGGTCTTTATATTATGTGTATCAGCCTTCATGGTTTGATACGTAACGATTCTCCTGAACTTGGCCGGGATGCTGATACTGGTGGTCAGGTAAAATATGTTCTTGAACTCGCCAGGACATTGGGTGCTCTTGCTGATGTTTCTCGTGTGGACCTGGTAACAAGATTCATTAAAGACAAGAATGTCAGCTCCGACTATAGCGTTCCCACAGAGAACATTTCTGAAAATGCCCGGATCGTCAGATTGCGTTGTGGAGGAAGAAAGTATATTCGGAAAGAACTACTATGGCCGCACCTGGAAGAATTCATTGACAACGGCATTAAATATATAAAAAA
>JABDPQ010000630.1 GCA_013042695.1 Desulfobacterales bacterium
TTTTCATGCTTTTACATACCTGCTGTTGAGTTATCTCATGTTAGAACAATTTCATGATATTGGCGACAAGCTTGCAACACTTGAGGGCCGCTTGTCAGACCCGTCATTGATGAGCAACCAAAGTGAATATCAACGGGTTGTCAGAGAACATGCACATTTGAGCAGGCTAGCTGAACTTAAAGATTCATACAGCAAACTAGTCCAGGAAATTAAGGAAAACCAGACTATAATTCAAGATGAAAAGGAAGATGAAGAGTTACGTGAGCTTGCCAGAAGTGAGCTCGAAGATCTACTTGAGCAGCAGGAAAATTTGCAAAATTCTATTCACCTATTTCTCCTGCCCAAAGATCCAAACGATGAAAAAAATATCTTTTTAGAAATCAGAGCTGGAACTGGCGGGGATGAGGCTGCGCTTTTTGTTGGCGATCTGTTTCGCATGTATTCCCGATATGCTGAATATATGAATTGGAACGTCGAGACAATTTCTTCAAATCCTCTCGGTATTGGCGGTTTTAAAGAAATAATCGGGTTGATTCGAGGAGATCAGGTGTACTCCAAACTGAAATATGAAAGCGGCGTTCATCGGGTTCAAAGGGTCCCTGAGACTGAGACCCAAGGTCGTGTTCACACCTCTGCAGTGACGGTTGCAATATTGCCGGAAGCAGATGAGGTCGATCTTGAAATTGATATGAATGAGTTGAAATTTGATGTATATCGCTCTTCAGGTCCCGGTGGGCAAAGTGTCAATACAACTGACTCCGCTGTCCGAGTTACACATTTACCTACTGGTTTAGTTGTAACCTGTCAGGACGAAAAGTCTCAACATAAAAACAAAGCAAAAGCTTTGACAGTGCTGCGGGCTCGTCTTCTTGATCAATTGGAACAGGAACAGCATGACAAGATTTCTGAAAATAGAAAATCCCAGATTGGCAGCGGTGACAGGAGTGAGCGTATTCGAACATACAACTTCCCCCAGGGGAGGATGACTGACCACCGAATAAATCTAACCTTGTATAAGCTTGAAGCGATTATAAATGGAAAACTTGACGAGGTCATCTTTCCCTTGATTGCGCACGATCAAGCAGAGAAACTTAAAAAACTGAAATAGATATATATATGGCCTGGTGAGAAATGTCCGAGCCAAGGGACATCACGCAGGTGAGCGATATCCTGCAACGGGGAACAACTGAACTTCAAGCTGTTGGAATAGACGAAGCTGCAACTGATGCGGCATTACTCCTTGGCCACTGTTTGGACAAATCGACAACAGAACTGTATCTCGCTGGCAAAGATCGTCTTGATCAGAAACAAAAAGATTTGTTTTTTACCCTTCTGGCCAGAAGAAAGGCGCGTGAGCCAGTTGCCTATATTCTTGGCAAACGCGAATTCTGGTCATTATCTTTTTCAGTGTCCCCTGCAGTCCTTATTCCACGACCAGAAACTGAGTTTCTGATAGAAACTGCCCTGAGTAAACGCAATTGCCATGTCCCGCAATACAGAAGTCTTGATCTTTGTTGCGGCAGCGGTGCAATTGCCGTGGTTCTTGCGCGTGAGTGTGAAACCCCAGTGATAGGTGTAGACATCTCTGCAGCAGCCCTAAAAGTCGCCAGAGAGAATTGCCATACGCATAACGTCACCGATTTGGTCTCACTTGTTCAGGCAGATCTGGGCAACTGCTTCTTAGATGCTGGATTATTCTCTCTTATCGTTTCAAACCCCCCATATGTACGGAGTGCAGATATAGACCATCATCTTCAACCAGAAGTAGCTTTTTTTGAACCCAGAAAAGCACTTGACGGTGGTAGCTTGGGACTTGATTATATAATCGGTATCAGGGGGTTACTATCTAAACTACTTGCTCCTGGCGGTGATCTTTTCATGGAAATAGGTGATCAGCAAGGAATTCAGGTCAGAGATCTTTTTTTAAAGCATAAACCATCACAAGATTATCAATTCGTTACCCTCTTTCAAGATTACTCAGGACGAGACCGTGTCGTGCATATACGGAAGAATGAATAAGGAAAAGAGATATGGAAAAATTAATTATTGAAGGCGGGAAACCACTTTATGGGGAAATAACCATCAGCGGTGCTAAAAATGCGGCGCTACCCTGCATAGCCGCAACGCTTCTTGCTCCAGGTGAACATGTTCTCAAGAACGTGCCTAATCTTCGAGACACCAGAACAATCCTGTCCCTTCTTGAAGAATTAGGTGCAACCTGGCGCCGAGAAGGCGCAACGCTTTTCATCGACTGTTCGGATATCGTTTATTCTGAAGTATCATATGATCTGGTCAAAACCATGCGCGCCTCAGTTCTCGTTCTGGGACCGCTTTTGGCCCGACTGGGACGGGCTAAAGTTTCATTGCCGGGGGGGTGTGCTATCGGAGAGAGACCGATCAATTTTCATATCAATGGCTTTGAGCGGTTTGGGGTAGATTGCAGATTGGAACAGGGCTATGTTGAAGCTTTCATTGATGGCCGATTAAAAGGTAACACGGTTTATTTTGATCAGCCTTCCGTAACCGCCACCGAAAATCTTCTCATGGCATCTGTTATGGCCAGCGGCACGACAACGCTCAAAAATGCCGCCAGAGAACCTGAGATTGGCAATCTTATTGACATGCTCGTAAACATGGGGGCAGAAATAGAAGGAAAGGGAACAGACTCGATAACCGTTCATGGCGTTTCAAAATTGCATGCAGCAGAAACAAAGATAATTCCAGACCGGATAGAAACTGGTACCTATCTCATTGCCGTTGGAGCAGCGGGAGGAGAGGCGGTAATCAAAAACTGCAACCCCCTGCATTTGCCGGCACTGATAGAAAAGCTCAAGGAGTCAGGGCTTGCACTCACGACTGAAGATAGCTCAATTAGCATTGCTGCCCAAACTAAAAAAGGACATGAGCTAAAGAGCGTTGATATAAAAACCATGCCTTACCCCGGCTATCCAACGGATCTCCAGGCTCAGTTTATGGTGTTGATGACGTTGAGTAACTCAATTTGCGTTATCAAAGAAACCATTTTTGAAAATCGTTTCATGCATGTTGCTGAATTAAGGAGAATGGGCGCTACCATAAAAACAGAAGGCAACAGCGCCGTCGTCAGTGGAAACGGGCGAGATGCTCTCAGTGGTGCTCGAGTAATGGCAACTGATCTCAGAGCCAGTTCATCTCTTGTCATAGCTGGGATTGCGGCAACAGGCAGAACTGAAATTTCGCGTATCTACCATCTTGAGAGAGGGTATGAAAATCTCGTTGCAAAGTTGAGCAATCTCGGGGCTCGTGTCTGGAAGGAAAATGAATAATAATCTGATCCGATCAAGAATCGTTTTCCGGTAGTGACAAAAAGACGGTGAAACTTGCTCCTCCAAGCTCAGACTGGCCTATGTCAATATAACCATTATGTGATTCAATTGTTTGTTTGGTTATGGCGAGGCCCAGTCCAGTGCCGCCTGAACGTGTTGTGTAAAAGGGTTCGAAAATCTGCTTGGCGTCGTCCGGATCAATCCCGGGTCCGTTATCATGAATTGTTATACAACTCATTTCCTTTCCTTTTCGACCCAGCTGATCACCCGCGGTTATTTGTAAACGCTCCTCGCCTGCCGGGCAAAATGCCAGCGCGTTATGGATGAGATGGCTTATCACGGTAAACAGTTGTTTTTCATCAGCCCAAATCTGATAATCAGAAGTTATTTTCAACTCTACCTGACAGGTGTGCGGCCATTTTGGATCCGCCCTGCCTACCTCGAAAATTTCGTCGACACAGGGGAGAAGTCGGAACCAGCTTCGGCCCAGAGATTCTGGCCTGGCAAATTTTAAAAAGTCAGCAATCGTCTTGGTCAAACGATCAGATTCTCTGAGTATGATGTTGGTAAGTTCATAATTCTGGGTCTCAGCCCGGTAATCTGGGGAAAACTCTTTCGAGAGTATCTGGGCAGATCCGGAAATTGCGGTTAAGGCATTTCTAAAATCGTGAGCGATACTTGCACTCATCATGCCGATTGCAGCCAGTTTTTCCGACTGCCGCATCTGCGCTTCCAGCCGCTCAATCTCACTGATGTCTTTGAGTGTGATGATAGCGGTTTGATTGCCTGCGAAATCAGCAGATTCTGATTCGTCAAAATGATAGGGCTGATTCAAGAGAGCATGGGCATAGCCAAGACGGATTTTTTGCTTATCTTTGCGAGTAAAATCACACGCATTTCTTGGAGATGGGTTGGAGAGATCAATGTCTGGAAAAAGAGTGTGCAGGTCGCGACCAATCATTTTGGGTATAGCCAGTCCTGTTATTGCTGCAGTAGCGTTGTTTGCTGAGGTTATGATTTTGTTGCCATCAATTGTGACGATTCCAGTGTTAATACTGTCAAAGATCTGCTTGTAAAGTAAAGAAAGACGATCAAAGTCCTCTTGAGTACTGACGAGCGCTTCTGTGGTTGTTTTAAGACGTGAGCCAAAAATTGCACTGACTACCGCAGCGAGGAAAAAAGTAAGTCCTTTGACGGCAAAATGATTCATGCTGTTCAGCAGGTTCTGAGAACCAATGGCGCGGTAACTCAGAAGGTATTGCGGCAGATATTCCAGATGTTCAAGTCCGAGAATAGCACCATAAAGCAGCGTTGAGGCAGCAGCCCCGATGAGCCCGCCTTTTATGGGGATAAGTAATCCCCCAGCGATTATCGGAAAGAAGTACACAGAGGAAAAGATGGAATGGGATGCCCCGGATAAATAAACCAGAAGAGAGGCAAAAATAGTATCAAACAGGGTCTGGATAAAACTGAACTTGCGATGGTCACCGTGCGAATGTAAGAGGAGAAAAGCGGAGACGATGGTGATCAAATATACGATAAGTATGAAAAGAGCCAGCAGATTCGGCGGCAGAATAATGACCTCAAAACGATCATCCCGCAGTATGAAACTAAATCCTAACAGCAATGTGTAGAGGATAATTCGTAGCAGCAGCATCCAGAGAAGCTGCTGTTTCATCGTATCTCCGGAGGAGAAACTCTTTTCTTCAATATCAAGAATTCTGAAAATGGACATAACCCTGTCTGCTATAATTCGTACTTTTTGACTTTGTATCGCAGAGACCTGAAGCTGACTTTCAGGAGATCGGCTGCTTTCGTCTTCGAATTATTTGTTTTTTCAAGGGCATGGGCGATGAGGCTTTTTTCCAGGTCGGCAATAACTTCGTCGAGGCCCCGTGCAAACAGCTCCTCCTCACTTGCTACCGCCTGAAAGGCAGATGGTGCAGATGTTGCCGAAAGCACTTCTTTGCTTATGGATCCGGTAAGTGACAAACTTTCTGGCAGGATGATGTTAGATGTTTCGAGAGCAACGCCTCTTTCAATGATATTTTCAAGCTCACGAACGTTGCCTGGAAAATCATATTCCATGAGTACCTGCAACCCATAAGAGGAAATTTCTTTTACTTGCTTACCAAGCTGATTGGAGTATTTTTTCAAAAAATGATCGGCAAGTAACGGGATGTCACTCTTACGTTCCCGCAGAGATGGGACTCGTAACGGGACCACGGCGAGACGATAGAACAGATCCTCCCTGAATCTCCCTGCCCTTATTTCCTCTTCTAGAATCCTGTTTGTTGCAGCAATAATTCGGACATTAATGGTTTGGTGTTTAGTGCCACCGACCGGCTTTATTTCACGCTCCTGAAGAACGCGAAGCAGCTTGGTTTGAATAATCGGAGTCAATTCCCCAATTTCATCGAGAAAGGCAGTACCACTATTTGCCTCTTGGAAAAGCCCTGTTTTGTTGGCAATAGCCCCTGTAAAGGAGCCTTTGACATGGCCAAAGAGTTCACTTTCCATGAGCTCCTCGGGAATTGCACTGCAGGTAATTGGTACGAACGGCTGACCACTCACTTTGCTGCTGGCATGAATCGCCTGGGCAACGAGCTCTTTACCTGTACCAGATTCGCCATAAATCAGGACGTTGGCGGGGGTGGGCGCAATCCTTTTGATCATATCGAATATTTTCAACATTTCCCTGCTTTTGCCAATAATATTTGGGAAGAGGCGCTCGGCATATTCCCCGTCAACTGTACGAGCC
>JABDPQ010000632.1 GCA_013042695.1 Desulfobacterales bacterium
CCACATTCTCGTTGGTAAAAACCTTTTCCTGTTCCCTTCAAAATCTCCAATAATGGCTCCAAAGCTCATCAACTTTTTTTTGAGTGTATCAGATGGCAGGCGAAACTAAAATTAGTCCTATTTTAAGCACCAAGCTGCATCGCCCCCCGGTTGATAGGAACTATGTCCATCGGCCGCATCTACTGGAACAGCTTGATAAGCACCGGGGCAGGCCGTTGACCTTGGTTTCAGCTCCTGCCGGATATGGTAAAAGTTCCATAATTAGCTCTTGGCTGGAGGCAAACGAATATCCCGGAGCTTGGTTGTCGTTGAATAAAAGCGACGGTGATGTAAGAACATTTATAAGTTATTTTATCGCAGCTGTTCAGGAATATTTTCCTAAAGTCTGCCAGAATACCCAGAGCCTGCTGAAAAATATAGAATTGCCGCCCTTAAGGGAATTAGGTAACACCCTCTTGAATGAACTTGATCAGATCAAACAGCCCTTCATTCTAGTGTTAGATGATTATTACCTCATTAAAGAAGTAGCTGTCCATAATCTGGTTACCCAAATACTGAAACATCCACCACAATTCTTTCAGCTGATAATTGTTGGCCGGCATGATCCTCCTTTACCGATTTATTCTCTTCGCGCACGAAGCCAATTGACAGAGATCCGAACCGAAGATCTATGCTTTTCGGCAGAGGAAACAGAGGAATTGTTTAATCAGCTTTTGGGAATTCAGATCGATAAGTCCATAATTGCTGCTTTGGAAAATAAAACTGAAGGTTGGGTGACAGGTTTGCGACTTGCAGCTCTTTCCATGAGGCAACGGGGTAAAATCGATCCCAAATTGTTAGAACCGCTTGCAGACGCTCATTTTGTGATGGAATACCTTTTCAATGAGGTCTTCTCTCATCAATCAGCTGATATCAACCGATATCTCCTGAGTACCGCAGTCCTGGATCGATTTTGCGGCCCGTTGTGTGAAGCTATGTTTTTACGGGAAGCTGAAAGGTCTGCATGCGAAATTAGTGGGTGGGAATTCATCAAATGGCTAATACACGAAAACATGTTCGTAATTCCTTTGGACGCTAAAAACCAATGGTTCCGTTACCATCATTTGTTTCAAAAACTCCTGCTCAATCAGTTAAATCGTCGATCCAGCCCCGAGGAAGTCAAAACTCTTCATGCCCAAGCCGGCGCCTGGCTTGCAGAAAACGGGATAATTGAAGAAGCACTCCGCCATTATCTGGCCGCAGAGGACATCCCAGCGGCGATGCAGTTGATAGCACGACACGGCCATAATCTAATGAACAACCAACAGTGGCCAGACCTGGAACGCTTGATTGGTATGCTTCCACGAGATCACATTGAACAGGATCCCGAGCTGCTCCTTTTCAAGGCCTGGCACCATCATGTGCAGACATCTGGGTGCGACCTCCCTTCAAAAGTATATTACAATAGAAAGATAGAGTCGCTAATCAATAATTTGTCAGAAAAGACTACCCGTGCATCCCAAATAAAGGGCCATTTTGAGGCTCTACGCGCAGTAGAATTCTACCTTTGTGCGGACGGTGAGAACGCTCTGAAATATTCCAAATCCGCGTGCAATAAAATTCCCAAACACCATAGAAGAGCGCGGGTCTCTGCTTATCTTTTTTTAGCCGCGTCATACCAAATGCTGGGTGAGTTGGAGAAAGGCATTTCCATTTATACCAATGAAATACAAGAAAGTGTCGATCAGCATAGTAATCATTACGCCTTGTATATAGAAAAACTTTGCTATCTATATTGGATGGATGGTGACCTAGGGTCTATTCGGCAGACTGCCGAACGTTCATTGAGGATCGCAAGAGAACTCCGAATGCCTGAGTCCGTGGCCTTTGCCCTCTATTATTTAGGGATAGTCAGTTTCCATCAAAACAAATTGAAAAATGCTGAAGAACTGCTGACCCAATTGATCGACAATTACTATTTCATCAATGTGGTTATGTCTGTTCATGGCACCGTTGCACTTGCCATGGTGTATATGGCCAGGGGCGATTATGGTCAAGCTGAAAAGTACTACAAACAATCGTTGCACTATGCTTTTGAAATAAACAACCAGGAAGCCATTCGGATCCTCCAAGCCTTCGAGGCAGAATTTGCTCTTCGCCGGGGCCACATTGCAAAAGCATCACAATGGACAGAACGATTCATTCGCAAACCTATTATACCACCATATTTATTCTACTTCCCGCATTTGACACTTGCCAAAATATTAATGTCCCAGAATACTCCAGATTGTCGAAAGCAGGCAACTGATCTCCTGAATAAGTTGAACAAATTTCTTACATCGATCCATAATAAACAATTTCAGATTAATACGCTGGCCCTACAAGCACTTCTACATGATACAATAGGAGAAAAATCGGCTGCCTTAAATAAGCTAACCTCAGCACTTAAGCTAGCAGAACCGAGCGGTTATATTCGCCTATTCGTGGATCTGGGACCGCAAATGATCGGTCTATTGAAGCAAGTCCTCAAGCAAAATTTTGCTTTGGATTATATCGAACAGATCCTGGCTGCTTTCGGGGATGATGGTCAGAGCATGGTGTCAGAAAAAGATGATCTGTCGACTGCATCTCAATTTCATTCGCACCGACCATCCTCCCTCACCCAATCTTTAGTCGAGCCACTAACCAATCGCGAACTCGATGTTCTTGGTTTAGTAAAGCTTCGGCTTAGCAACAAAGAGGTTGCTGCAAAGCTGTTCATTTCACCTAAAACCGTAAAGAAACATCTCGAGAACATCTACGAGAAGCTCAAAGTCAATAACCGTCGGCAGGCAGTTGAGAAAGCAATCGATTTAAATATCATCTCTTCTCTTTAGTCCATTATTAGGGTAGCAATTTTTACCAACCAGTTAGATAATCTAATCCAACTCCTGAGTTTCTATCAACCTACCAACTATTCATTCATTATCAGATAATTTGAAAAATATGCCTTTTATAGGCCATTTTTACGTCTTTTTGGCGGTTTTCTCTTGACTCAGAAGCCACTATGATTGGGTGGCATAAGATTAAATATCAAACCAATATCCGAAAAAGGACTTTTGAATTATGGAAAAATCAGGAAATCGAAAACGTTATGCATTCACAAGTCCGGGTATATACCGCATTTGCGCAAAAGGTTTCTTGCATGAAAG
>JABDPQ010000085.1 GCA_013042695.1 Desulfobacterales bacterium
ATACCTACCATACCGGCGACGCCAAGCACAAAACCAACTGGCATGCCGAGTACGAGTAACCCAAAAAAGATAGTGGCTACCAGAAACATTCGGTTAGTCCTCCATCCGGTTTGCACCGATAGCATCACCGGTAGTAAAAAAATCGTGAATAGCGACCAGGGCCAACTGTATACAAGCCATTGCGGCTGCAAGCGGAACACCCATGAAAGGGTAAGCCTTGGGAATCGCCTCAATCATGGTGAAACGACTGAATCCCCGCTCTACCATGCCAAGTCCGTAATAAAAAATAATCGCAAAAAACACCAACGCGATCAGGTCAAATGATACCGCAAGCCATTTGCGTATCGATGGCGGGAAACGCTCAAATAGCACCAGAACACCAATATGCTCACGGTGACTGATACCACTTGAAACAGCTAACAGCGCCATCCAGATCATCAGGTAGCGTGCCAGCTCTTCAGTGAAAGTAGCCTGAAATGGCAGTACATAACGCGCTAGTACCCCGAGCCAGACATCCAGCACAAGCAGCACCATTAATGCGACACAAACCCTTTCTACAAACCAGTTAAGACGCCTGCTGGCATTGATCGCTTTAGTTGAAATTGTTTGCATGAAATGTTTTTGTTTGCATGAAATGTTTTTATCCCCCCTCCAGCAAACAAGGCAAACAGAACATGATTATTATGCTATTGCAATATTTATTAACCTGAATCAGTGACGTATGAATTGGCATCACTGAGTGTTGAGCACATCAGGCTATAAAAAATCTAGTGAATGCTTATAACTATCAGGAAGTTTGATTGCGGTATTAGTGAATGAGCCTTACGACCTCATTCTAACCTACAATAATCAGGTATCAGATTGGTAACGTGTATTGTAGGTATGCTAAGATTCCTAATTTTTAACTATTTTTGCCATGCCGGATTTCACTTTAACACAAATCAGAAGAATACACCTTGAATTAACCGAGAAGTGCAACGCTGCCTGCCCGTTATGCATACGCACCAACCCGAATGGCCTGCGACCGCAAAGTTATATCGGATACAATGAGTTAACGCTGAAGGATATACACCATTTTTTCTATCCCGAAATTAGGGATCAACTGGTCGATGTACATATGTGCGGTAGTTACGGTGACCCTATCGTGGCAAAAGATTGTCAGGAGATAACCGATTACTTATGCAGCGAAAAATGTTCCGTGTCGCTCAGTACAAACGGCGGAGCCAGGAGCGCAACCTGGTGGGTACAACTGGGCACCATACTATCTCGAAACCAGCGTTCTCGGGTTGACTTTCATATTGATGGCTTGGCAGATACCAACAGTTTTTATCGGCGCAACACAAGCTTTAAACGTATAATCACCAACGCCAGGGCATATATTGATGCTGGGGGATTGGCAAACTGGGAGTTTATTCCTTTCCGGCATAATGAACATCAGGTAGAACGTGCCCAAGAATTATCAAAAGAATACGGCTTTGCTCGTTTCACCATAAAAAAGAGCAATTGGCTCTTTTCTGAGCAGAAAACAAAAATACCGTTCACTACTCGAGATGGTAAAACTCATTATCTGGAAGCACCCTCGCAGAAGTATTTACCCTCAAAACAGAGTACCTCGATGAGCCGGCATGCTACTTCCGCCTTGAAGGATGATATTCACTGTCTCGCCCTAAAAAATAATGAGTTATATATTTCCTGTGAAGCTATTGTCTACCCCTGCTGCTGGACTGCACGATTTGCCAGAAACATCTATCTTGGTCGACCTACGCGAGATGGATTCTCAACTCTTTTTAAAACATTTGGCGGCAGAGAGCGCTTTGATCTGAGAAAGCACAAGCTGCCAGAAATTCTGGACAGTGACTTCTTCAGAATTCTCTCAGATCATTGGCAAGAGAAAGAGCCGTCCATCTGCTATAGAAAGTGCGGTAAGAAAGATCAACCGCAAAAGATCAAGACCAGTAACATCCCACCTCTTG
This sequence comes from Desulfobacterales bacterium, assembly GCA_013042695.1. Taxonomy (GTDB): domain Bacteria; phylum Desulfobacterota; class Desulfobulbia; order Desulfobulbales; family Desulfocapsaceae; genus JABDPQ01. Next base: position 1,974 of record JABDPQ010000085.1, read on the forward strand.
GTTTATTTTAAAACTTTGTGAGATTTGATCAATTTAATGCCTATTGTATTAAAAGTACGAAAAGTCAATGTTTTCTGGAGGTAGTTATGAAAGCAAATCTATATAAAGGTGAAAACGTTCGACATAAGGCGAAAGCTGAATGGGGCATTGGAAAAATTACTGACGTTGATACCTGTGGAACGATTAAAGTTATTTTTGAAGGAACAAGGGAATTATCAATTGCCCAGGGTGCAAAATTTCTTACTAAAGTAGTTGCCAAGGAAAATAATAAACCTGCGACAAAAAAGCAAGATCCTTAATTTGTCATATATAATAACATTTCAGATAGTTAAGTGCAAATAACGGCTTATTCCCTTACGTACATTTATCCAGGTTATGACCTCTGTATTTTCTTTGGAACCAGCAGCGACAAACTGGTTTTATGGAGGAACCGAAGTAAATTGAGTATGGTTCTTTTTTAGAAATTCGATTATTACGGGGTTATTCCTTCAGTTTGCCTTAATTTCAATTTGCAGCGTATTGATTGCAAATCACAAAACAACCGTTTCATAAGGTAAAAAGTAATCTCAAAGATGGCCTATCTTGAGTGAGTAGCCACATCTTTTCAAGAGTGACACGGCTTTATAGAAGTATATTCAGATCATAAGCAACAGGGAGGTGGATTTTTGCAAACAGTAGTTAAAAAATGGTTTCGTGATAAGGAGTGTGGTCTTCTTGAAAACGGTGGTGGCCCCGATATAATAGTGCGCAAGGCCAACCTTCTAAACTGTCAGTTTTTGAAGGCAGGTGCGACCGTTGAGTTTGAATGTCACCCAGAAAAGCAGGGATTACTTGCTAAAAAGGTGAAACTTCTGAGTCAGAATAAAAAGGGTAAAAAAGATAAAAACCGGGGCGCCAAAAAATTTCCCTTTGGGGTAATGACTTAAATTGGCTGCTAGGCTGCTAACTAGAGCCTGAAGAAATTAAGCTCCTTCCTCTTTTGCGTTTTTGATGATCTGTTGACATTGATTTTCAGCATCCATGGCATTCTTTGCAACAATCGTGTGAACCACCTCACTATCTTTGTGTGACAATGCATAGTTGTCATCACCGATATATTCCAGGAGCCAATTCCTCCATTCATGAATAGTTATTCTCTTCAAATCTCGTACCTCCCCAGAAGTCTGGGTATATTTTTTTTTGCAAAGGCCTGTAGCTAAAACACGATGAGTATACTCGATACGCGTAAAAAGGTATACGATTTGTATAGCTTCAGCAAAGAATTGCTCACCATGATAACTATTTATTAGAGCAAAATACCTTCTCAATAATTTGTCTTCAAACTGCAAGCTAGACGAGGCTGCTGCAGCTGGAAAACTTGGTATACTAGTGTGAAGCTTACCACCTCGCATACCCATAAGAAACGATATGAAAAACGCGCTGACGCATGAACATAAGAAATAGCTCTTTCACCGGCAGTATTCTGGCAGCTAAAATCTTTGTTGTTGCTATAGCAACATCTTCAGAATATCATTTTCTTTGCGCCTATTTAATTTATACTTGTTGTGAAGTACGGTGAATATTCGTTGCCTTATTCGCGCGTCATGATCTTCAATGTCACGATCGGTCTTATAACGCTACCCCTGAGCGTATGCCTTTTTACGGCACCGTCATCTGCGACTGGCGTTATGCGAAAGCATCACCTTGAGGATAATGGTCTTTGCGGCGATTATGGAGATAATCAGCTGCTGGCTAGTGCCTCTATGCACCATATTGTGCCGATTGTTTGAAGACTCTTTTGGTTACTATAAACGGTGCCTGAACATAACAATAAAACAGCGCTACTTTGCTGCTTGAAGGGAGAAAAAGGAGACTAAAAAAGATGAAAGCTCTGGTTTTGGAAGAGTATCACAAACTCGTATACAAAGAGATGCCGACTCCGAAAATCGGTGAGAATGAGGTGCTGATTGAGGTAAAGGCATGCGGCATTTGCGGTAGCGATGTACATGGTATAGATGGTAGCAGTGGGCGTCGGATTCCTCCGCTTATCATGGGGCATGAAGCCTCTGGGATTATTGTTCAAAAAGGGGATCACGTCCAGTATTTCTCGGAAGGGGATCGAGTGACATTTGATTCCACCATCTATTGCGGAACCTGTTTTTACTGTCGACAGGGACTCATTAACCTGTGCGATAATCGTCGGGTCCTCGGAGTCTCGCCTAAGGAATATCGACAGCATGGTGCTTTCGCTGAATATGTTGCTGTTCCAGAGCATATCCTTTATCGTTTGCCGGACGGACTCTCTTTTGAACAAGCTGCAATGGTTGAGCCGGTGTCAATCGCCTTCCATAGTGTTGCCTTGACTCCGATTTCGCTCAATGACAGTGTACTCGTAATTGGTGCTGGGATGGTCGGTATCTTTGTCATTCAGGCACTTCGGGCTGCTGGCTGCGGGAAGATCATCGCAGTTGATATTGAACAAAACAAACTGGACCTGGCTCAAAAGCTCGGGGCTGATTATGTCTTGCCGGCAGCACAGGTCGATGTCGTGGAGGAAGTACAGAAATTGACCGATAACCGCGGGGCTAACTTGGCATTTGAAGTTGTCGGCAACAGTGCTGCCCTCAACACGGCCATCTCGTCGTTACGAAAAGGAGGCGCCCTCACCATTATCGGTAACCTTGCCGCAACGGTTGAATTTCCATTGCAGGAGGTGGTTACCAGACAGATAAGGATTAATGGCTCGTGTGCATCCTGTGGCGAATATCAAGCCTGCCTTGATATGATTGCCCGAGGAAAGATCAATGTTGATGCCTTGATAAGCAAAATCGCGCCGCTCACTGAAGGAGCAATGTGGTTTGAGCGCCTCTTCTGCAAAGAGCAGGGACTGATGAAAGTTATTTTGACACCCTAAATAGAGCCACCCTTTTTTTTCTCATGGTTCAAAACAAGGAGAGAAGATATGGACCTTGATTTGTTTGATTTAACCGGAAAAGTTGCAATTGTCACAGGTGCAAGCCGCGGGCTTGGGCAGTATTTTGCCCGAGCCCTGGCCCGTGCCGGAGCGGATGTCGTGGTTACCAGCAGGAACGTTGAATCACTGCAGACGTTTACCAAAGAGATCAAGTCGCTGGGCCGGCGGGTACTGCCGTTACCATTGGATGTCAGAGACTATCAAAGTATTCAGGAAATGGCCAAGGCGGCCTATGAATATTTCGGCAAGATTGACATTCTGGTAAACAATGCCGGCTGCAATGTCAGAAAACCAGCTGTAGATGTTTCCTGGGATGACTGGAACCTTGTTGTCAACACCAATCTGCGCGGTGGCTTTTTCGTCGCCCAGGCGGTGGCCAAAAAAATGATACCGGTAAACTATGGGAGAATTATCAATATCGGCTCAGTTACCACTGTTGCCGGATATGCTGGAATTACACCCTATTGTGCCAGCCGAGGCGGGGTAAAACAAATGACTATGAGTCTGGCGGACGATTGGGGGCAGTTCGGCATCACGGTCAATTGCTTGGCACCAGGTTGGTTTAAAACGGCACAGTCCAAGGTCTTGTTTGACAACCAGGAATGGGTCGACTACCTCATCGACCGAATTCCTCTGAAGCGCGCAGGGCAGCCGCATGACCTCGATGGCACGGTTATCTTTCTTGCTTCCGATGCCAGTGCCTATATGACCGGACAGACACTTCTGATCGATGGAGGAATCAGCACTGGAGCGACCAAGGCAACAGTCTAATCAGAGATAAATAAGAACTTCTAGAGTCACAGGTTGATTGCAGGTGAAGCTATCTGTAATAATTCGTTGTATCAGGGAAAAATGACTCAGCTACGTTAGAATGCTGGCACCATGCAATAAGGTTTTTTACAGAACGTCACCATTCACCGTTTACTGGAGTGTCGCTTTATAGTAATCATGGCCGAGAGTAAATCGGCTTTATAAGTATTTCTGCCAGTGTCGTGGGCGTTGCTCCCGATACTATATGTGCAATCAAGAGAGAAACGACAATGTTCATGCTAAAAAAAGGCAAATGTACAAATTGCAGGCTCTGCATGCTGGCCTGCACAGCCGCGCATTATCCAGGTATGCAGAGCACCAAGCAGGCAAAAATTTATATTCAAGACGCCTGGCCGGAAATCGACGGTATTCATGTGTGCCTGCCCTGCAAGGAGAAGTTCTGCATCAAAGAGTGTCCGGAAAATGCCTTGGCCTGGGACGCTCATGTCGTCCTGTCTCCGGATAGATGCACCCAGTGCGGGGTATGCGTTGACGTATGCCCGGTGGGAGGTGTAAGAGTTCATCCCCAAACCGGTTATCCCAATATATGCGACACCTGTAATGGTATTTTTTCATGCGCGAAAACCTGCCCCACCGGGGCCATTTCGAGGAGATAAGCAATGGTGTGGAATGGATATGCAGGCAAAATACTTGAGGTAGATCTGACGACTGGAGTCATTGAGAGTATCGAGCTGGACAGAGATCTGGCCGAGAACTATGTTGGCGGTAAAGGCTTTGGAATTCACACCATATTCAATCGGCTGCCTGTCGGCTGTGATCCGCTTTCAAAGGATAATATACTCGTGTTTGCCACCGGCCCATTGACGGGAACCTCAGTCCCGGCTTCAGGCAGAATGGAGCTTTGTACCAAGAGCCCTGCTACCGGGCTGTGGCTTGATTCCAATGCCGGCGGCAGTTTCGGACCGGAGTTGAAATATGCCGGCTATGATGCGGTGATCATTACCGGTGCTTCCCCTTCTCCGGTAATGCTGCTTATCGAAAATGACAAGGCCTCATTGCTCCCTGCGGACGCCTACTGGGGCGTGGATACCATAGAGACGCATCGGCTGCTTAAAGAGGCTTACTCAATAGATCATAAGATTGCCTGCATCGGAAAAAGCGGCGAACTATTGTCGCCTCTTGCCAATGTACTTACGGAATTCCGCTCCTTCGGACGTGGAGGTGGCGGGGCGGTAATGGGTTCCAAGAAGCTCAAGGCGCTAATCGTAAACGGTTCGGGCTCAGTGCTGGCCTCCGAGGTTGGTGAATTTTCCCGAATGGTGCGTGAGTCCGTAAACGAGCTGGCTAATTCTCCGGATACCGGCTCCGCAAAGGCTCAATTCGGCACTAATGTGATCCTCTCTTTGATGGATTATACCGGCATACATCCAACCAAGAATTTTCATCGATCTACCCTGGATGAAACACCGGTGGATGAGCATGATGTCCGCACCTATTACGAACGTGATCGGGCCTGTTTTTCCTGTACCATTCGCTGCAGCAAGATTGCCCGGGTAAAAGAAGGGCCATTTAAAGGCGCTTTCACCGAAGGGCCTGAATATGAGACGGTATGGTCATTTGGGGCCCATTGCGGAAATACGGATGTCCCTTCTATTATTGAGGCAGAGCATCTCTGTGATGTCTATGGTCTTGATGCTGTTTCTGTGGGCAACGTCATCGGCTTCCTGATGGACTGTTTCGAGAGAGGTTTGATAACTGCCTCAGATACCAACAAAATTGAATTTACCTGGGGCAACAGCGCGGCAATTGTCGAGGCCGTTCATCTCATAGGCAAGCGCGAAGGGCCCGGAAAACAATGGAGTTTGGGTGTCAGGCAGCTCGAGGAATTGATTCCTGGAGCCAAGGGACTTGGGGCTCAGGTCAAAGGTCTGGAGCTTCCGGCTTATGATCCACGTGCCAGCAAGGGTATGGCCCTTGCCTATGCGACCAGCGACCGGGGAGGCTGTCATCTGCGATCATGGCCCATCGCTGAAGAAATCTTGAATCAATCCAATCCCCTGGGGCTGCATACCACAGAATTTAAACCGGAGATAGTCAAAGGCCAACAGGACCTCCACTGTCTGGTAAACTGTAGTGGTCTCTGTCTCTTTGCCGCCTTCACCCTTTCGCTTGAACAGATCGCGCCGTTGTTTCAATCACTTACCGGAATCGATTCTTTCGGCGATGCCATGAATCTCATGCTGGCTGGTGAACGGGTGAATAATCTCGTGCGTTTGTTTAATCTGCGTGAAGGGTTGACAGCAGAGATGGATGCGCTTCCAGAGCGGTTTACAACCGAGCCGCTGCCTGACGGACCTTGTAAGGGTGAAACCGTCGATGTGAGCTCAATGATCAGCACCTATTACAAAATCCGCGGCTGGACTGAAGACGGAAAGCCAACTCATGAGCTACTTGAAAAGCTTAATATTCCTTTTAAAATCGAGGGCTAGACGCCCTAAAATAAGGAGATAGAACACTATGTTTCGTCCACAAGGAATATACCCCGCACTCTTGACCCCTTTTAACGACAACCATCGGGTAAATGAGCCGGTACTGCGACGACTTTTAGAGTTCAACATAGAGCGTAAGCTTAATGGCATATTTCCGGTGAGTTCAGTGGGCGAGGGAATTCACCTGGATTTCGATGAAAAATGCCGCTGCATGAAAATCGTCGTTGACCAGGTCAACGGTCGTATTCCGGTGACCCCGGGAGTTGTTGCTTCGGCCCCAGATGAATGTGTGCGGCTGGCCAAGTATGCCGGATCGATCGGCTGTCAGGCGGTCGTGGTAACACCGCCGTATTTTTATAAACCGCATGGGGCCATGGTTGAACGGTTCTTTGAAACGATAATCGAGCAGAGCGAGGTTCCGGTTATTCTTTACAATATACCGCTCTTCACCTCACCTCTGGACTATGATATGGTCAAACGCCTGAGCCGATACGAGTCTGTGGTGGGTATGAAAGATTCCAGCGGCAGCATGGTGGATTTTATGCACTTCATGGACAAGATTGCCATTGCCGGTGCCGATGTCGCGATGCTCACCGGACGTGAAGAAACCTTGCTCTCATGTCTGATGATGGGAGCGGAAGGGTGTATGACTGCCACCGCAGGGATATTCCCTGAGATCATGGTCGGGATCTATGAGGCCTGGAAAGAGAAAGATCTGGCTAGAGCCTTAGAACTGCAGCGTTCCATTCTGGTAATTATCCGGACCATGTTCGCTGCTCCGTTCCCGATAGGATTCAAACTTGCACTTGAACTGCGCGGTTTTGAGATGGGACCGCCACTGCTGCCGCCATCGCATGCCGATGCTTACCAGATTAATACGGTGCGATCACGACTCCGCATGCTGATGGGGCCGCTTCTGGAGAGATACAATGAAACGGTGGTCATGTAGGTTCTTGAAACGACCGGTCACGCTGATAGAGCTTCCAGGCAACAGATCTGCTCAATGATCCCAGGCCTAGTAC
>JABDPQ010000635.1 GCA_013042695.1 Desulfobacterales bacterium
TGCCAATTGGCGGCCTCAAAGAAAAGGCATTAGCAGCTCTGAGAGCCCACATCAACAAAGTTATTATCCCATATCAGAATAAAAAGGATCTCAGTGAAATTCCAAAAGACATCAGGGATAAAATGACCTTTCATTCAGTCAAGGATATGGATGAAGTTATTGCTCTGGCAATTGGCAGACTACCTAAAAAAAATCTGAAACGAAAAAAAAGCAAAGTAGCAGGTGACACTTCTTCCATCAGATGAAAAGGTGCCGCGGTTAAGTGCATTTACAAGGGTGGTCCTTTGGACCGCCCTTGTTTTCTTTGTGGGCAGCAGTCTTGTCGCTGGCTGGCTTGTGAACTTTGCTTTGACGCCCGGGCCGCAGACACCAGAGACTACATCTATTGTTTTTATACCTCGTGGAGCATCAGGTAAAACGATCAGCCGTTTGCTGGCTGAGTCAAAACTGATTCATGACGATCCTCGATTCATCATATTGGCAAAAATAATGGGTAAATCGAAGCAGCTGCAGGCTGGAGAATTTAGCCTGCATACCAGCTCAAAGCCTCTGGATGTTCTAGAGGAGCTTGTCGCGGCAAAGCCGGTTGAACATTATGTAACGATTCCCGAGGGCTTACGATTTACCGAAATAGCCGCGATTTTTGCTGAAGATGGGTGGACAGAACGTGAGCGTTTTATTGAACGTGCCCAGGATCAGGAGTTTATACAAGAACTCGGATTAGGAAATATCCCCAGTCTTGAAGGATACCTCTATCCCGACACCTATAGTCTGGTGAGGCCGGCAGTTGATGAAAAAAAGCTGATCACCATGCTTGTTCAACGTGCTCTTGACGTATGGCAGAATCTTCCCGGCAGTCAGCAAGCACCTGACAGGCATGAGGTTTTTACCCTTGCTTCGATTATTGAAAAAGAAACTGGACAGCACGAAGAAAGACCGCTTATTGCCGCTGTATTTCTTAATCGGCTGCGCAAGAAGATGCGCCTGCAGTCTGATCCTACGGTGATTTATGGAATCAACAATCACCAGGGAAGCCTGAGTCGAACTGATCTTAAAAAGCCAACGCCATATAATACCTATATTATACCGGCACTCCCCCCAAGCCCAATCTGCAGTCCAGGGAAAGAAGCTCTCAAGGCGGTCCTCGAACCAGCCTCGGTAGAGTATCTCTATTTCGTCTCAAAAAATGACGGAAGTCATTATTTTTCAAAAACCTTGAGAGAGCACAATCAAGCTGTCCGCACATATCAAAAGAGAAATCAGCCTAAACCACAACAATGAAGCGCTGGAAGTTTTCAGTAATTCTGCTATGGTCTGATAATGTATAAAAAAGAGATCAGCATGAGGCGTAACATGACTCAAATGGGCAATGGAGGTTGGCAGTGAATGTTGCGTTGATACAATTAAATCCGATTATCGGTGATTTTACTGCCAATGGTCAGGCTATTATCGACTATTCTCATAAGGCTGCAGAGCTGGGATGCGGCTTGGCAGTTTTCCCTGAGATGGCACTCTCAGGATATCCTCCCCTGGATATGCTCGAGCGGAGATCCTTTATCAATGATCATGAACAGGCGCTTGCAGAGGTAATGGGTTCTCTGCCACCGATTGACGTCATGTTCGGCTGTTTTGAGCAACGGTCCGAAAAACCTGGAAAAGCGCTCTACAACAGTGTCTTGGTAGCACGGTCAGGAACCATTGTTCATAAGACCAGAAAACAGCTTCTTCCTGCTTATGATGTGTTCGATGAAAACCGCTATTTTGAACCGGGACCATCTGCTGATTTGTACAAGCTTGACGGCTTGACAATCGGTGTAACCGTTTGTGAAGATATCTGGCACCACGTCATAGGAGAATATCGAATTGAGCCTGTTGCCGCACTATTTGAGCAGGCAAGAAAACATAATCTTTCAATAGATTGTCTGATCAACGTTTCCGCGTCACCCTTTCACCGGGGCAAAAACAGCATCCGTTCAGATATATTTTCAAATCTATGTAAACAATACCAGACACCGTTACTCTTCGTTAATCAGGTCGGCGGACAGGATTCCCTGCTCTTTGACGGACATAGCCAGGCACTCAATGAC
>JABDPQ010000087.1 GCA_013042695.1 Desulfobacterales bacterium
GTATCCAACTCTTTGACCGAAATCACCTCGGTGAACTTTTCCAACTGCTTTATCACTTGAGTGACCTTGGCAATATTGTCTTCGCGAAGGGTAATCGTCATCCTGCTTATTCCCTCGACTCTTGAGCTGCATACAGTAAGCGTATCGACATTGTACATTTTTTTGCGAATCAGCATCGACACCTTGCTAAGAACGCCCGGACGATCAAGCATAAATGCTAGAATGGCTCTTCGCATCATGGTTTTTCTCCCTTCTTTGTCTTTTTTGATGCTGATTTTTCTTTTTTGGGGCGAGAAACTATCATATCTTTAAAACCACCCTCTGCAGGAATCATTGGCAATATAACCTCTGTTGGATCGCAGAGAAATTCGAGCAGTATCGGCCCTTTTTCCTTAATAGCTTTTTTTAGTGCCGGCATAACGTCCTTGACTTTTTCCACCTTAAGATATGGAATCCCATACGCTGCAGCTATCAAACCGTAGTCTGGGTTCAGCATGGGTGTTCCGGAATAACGCCCATCGAAAAAGAGTGTCTGCCACTGCCTAACCATGCCAAGATAACCATTGTTGAGGATAATCATTTTCACATCAATGTGATGTTCCATGATGGTTCCAAGCTCTTGCATATTCATCTGGAAACCGCCGTCACCATTTATCGACCACACCCTCTCTTTTGGGCGGGAAAGTTTGACGCCAATAGCCATGGGCAGAGATACCCCCATGGTGCCGGCGCCACCTGATGCAAACCAGCTGTTTTCTGTTTGGTAATTATAAAATCTTGCCGCCATCATTTGGTGCTGGCCGACATCCGGAACAATGAGATCTTTGCCTTTGGTTGCCTGAGAAAGCTGACTGATAATGGTTTTCATCAGCAATTTGCCATTATCGCCAAGCCCATTATCAATTTCGCTCTGCAGCTCTTTTTGCATCACTTTACGGTGTGCAGCTATCTTCTCAAACCAGCGGCGCCTCGGTTTGCATGTAAGCATCGGGTCATCCATCAGGACATGCAGAGTTTCATATACATCGGCATTGATAGCCACTGAAGTGGCAACATTTTTGTCGATTTCCGACGGATCAATTTCTACATGAATTACGTCGGCATTGGCGGCATACTCATTAAGCTTTCCAGTAACCCGATCATCAAACCGCATACCAAAGGATATCAGTAGATCTGCCTCGACAATTGCCCTATTTGCTTCTACCGTGCCATGCATTCCCATCATTCCAAGGCTCAATCGATGATCAATAGGCAGCGCGGAAATTCCATGCAGTGTAAAAGCTATTGGGATATTTACTTTTTCCGCAAACTTTTGCAGCAGGTTGCCAGCTTTGCTGTTGACTACACCGTGGCCGCAGAAAATCAATGGCCTTTCACTCCGGTTAATAAGATTTATTGCCCTTTCCAGCGGTTCCCTTTCAGGCGTAGGATGGTAGAAATACCCTGGCAGGACTGGTCGATAATTCTTAACAGCAAATGTATAATTTTTAGATATTGACTGTTTCTGCACGTCTTTGGGAATATCAACTAAAACTGGTCCCCCACGACCAGTGGTTGCTACATAATGCGCCTCGTGGATTGTCGACTCAACTTCATCGGCGTGAAGCGGCATGTAGGTCTGTTTGCAAATGGGCATCATTACACCGACAACATCGCTTTCTTGAAAGGCGTCAGTTGCTATTACCCCAGTGGCGACCTGACCTGTTATTGCCAGAACAGGCACAGAGTCCATGTAGGCATCGGCTATGCCTGTTGTCAGGTTCATCGCCCCTGGTCCAGAGGTAGAAATACATACCCCTAATTGCGGGTTATCAGTCGACAGAGATCCCCTCGAAATACCTTGGGCCATAAAAGCAGCCCCCTGTTCATGGCGCGACATCATGAACTGAATTTCCCCCTGCTTATCCATTTCATCAAAAACCGGCATAATCGCACCACCGGTGTATCCAAAAATATATTTTATGCCCTTACTTTTTAGGGCCTCCAGTACTTTCTCTTTGCCTTTCATTTACGACCTCTCTGCACAATTAGCTTATTTTGTTTACCTTCATAACCAAGGTCAAAAGTTACAAGGCTCGACGTGTGGGTATCGTTTCAACAAAGGCGGGCTCACAATCGACCTGTACCAATTACACTGACAATATCCACACTGTTAGATAACTAATCATTTTAAGGATTGTTTCCGTCTTTTTTTTAAAAAATAATGAGAGGGTGCCCACACCTAAGTTACGTTTGTCTTTAAGATTGCTATAAGCCGCCGAGATTATATCATATAAAACCTCGCATCGTCTTAGAAGGCTCAACTGTATTCACACCTGATGAAGCTAATGGCAGTAGGCAAGAACAAGTTATTTTGTTTCATTAAAATGGTCGCGAGCAGTTGACCTCCTCAAAATCATAGATTTTTTGTCATGTTGAGATAAAAACACCGCTTTTGCCATCCAAGATTATTTCCCTCCTATCTGCAGATTACTGATTGACGTATTTTTACATGGGACAAAGACAGCAGAAAACGCGATGAGACAACTGCAAGTAGCTAGCTTTTTTTAAAATTCTCAGGGATATGAATGCTCTTGTGGAGATGGGAGGTCGTGCTCAGAAAGTGTTTACTAATTACCTAACTCTCCTCTGGATCTCAGCTGTACTTCAAAGGTTTTCAGCAAATCATCGCTGACCTGGTGATGTTTTCCTGGTATCTTCAAGACATCTTGAAGGTAGCGTAAAAACCCCTTTGGTCTCTTTGCCGTATCCATTTTCTTTAATACTTTCAAATACCTTTTTATAGAAATGTACTTCCCGATTAAAGCATCTTTTCGTAAGGCCCATGATAGTTTTTGATTCAGCCGACCGATTTTTTTAGTATCAGAGCTTACGTAGGCCTGTTCATACTCATCAATGAGTATCTCGGAGTATTTCTCCAGCATCTGAGCCCTGTAGGTGTCTATCAACTCTCCCCAGGACGTATCTCTACTGAACCTTGAATTTCTGTACATACTCATGTGTGAACGGTATATGTTTTCGGGAACCAGGAAACTGGGTAGAAATATTGAGACGCCATGTGATCGACTACCATCGGTGTGCCGCTCATAAACTATGAGCTCATTCTCAAGAATATCTATCGAATTCTGACAGAGTTCCTTGATTCGAACATCCTCTGAATATTTACTTAAGTTTTCAAGTATATCCTGTAAATCCAGATACTCTAAATTTAAAAAACTTGGGTATTTTTGAGATTCATTAATGGCTGTGTGCAAGCTTATCAGAACTTCCTTGCCTGATATTTCATTTTGAATTTTTTCGATGAGATGTTTTGTCAGAATATCAATCGATTTTGCGAGCTTGTCATACATGTGGCAGTCCACTAATGCCAATGACGCCTGGTATTTAACGGTTATTTTTGTGTTATCGTCATTTTGAACGTTGATATCGGCGAGATATTGGCTAATGAAGGAATCAATGGTCACTTTTCCCAACTCAAGAGCTGGCGCATCTAAATTTGAGGTGAGTTTGCCTATGAGTTTTTCCGGCTTAATTCCCCGGATTTGAAACATACCTGCTGGTTTATTAACCATTCGGATTTCATCTTCACTGCCAATCATATACCTGGTCACATCTTGCAGTTCGTATCCTACTTCGACCATATTTGTGAGACATGAAAAGAAGAGCATAAGATGGAATTTCTCACCGGATAAACCATTTACAATTGCTCGATTAAATTCGTGGTGAGTCATAGCGCGCTGCCCTGTCTCATCAGGCGAAAGTAAAACTGATTTGTAATCGCGCAGAGTAGTTAAAGACTTTGTGTCTATTATTCCTCTTCCATGGGCAAAGAGAATAAAGATATATTTTTCA
>JABDPQ010000637.1 GCA_013042695.1 Desulfobacterales bacterium
TTTTCATAAGACGATCCTGTCGATACTTCAATCTCTTCCGGGGCCATGAAGCGATGTCCACGAGTTGTTGATCCGGAAACAATACCCTCATGCTCAAAAACGATGCTATTCTGGCCAAATAATGCCAGGATCCATTGAATTGGTCTGACGAATGTCGCCTGGTTCGACCCCCATCTCATTGATTTTGGAAAGCTCAGCTCGAGAACAATTTCCTGCAGGATCGTCGGCAGTAACGAATCAGTAGGCTTACCCTCTCGATCTCGAATAAGTTGGAGATATTCGCCCCTTGATGTATCGACAAGCTTCAGATCCTGGACTGTTACACCCTTTGAACGAGCAAACCCCAGCGCTGCTTTTGTCGGATTGCCTTGTATATCAAAGGCGGCCTTTTTAGAGGGGCCAAGCAATTCCTCCTGCCGATCTTTCTGGTGATCAGCAAGATTTGTTACCTGCAAAGCAAGCCTTCTTGGCGTACAATAGGTTTTTATTTTTTCAAAAGATAATTCCAATTTTTCGACCTTTTGCACAAATAACGTTTCAAGCTGCACTGCTGCTCCATTTAAAAACCCAGCAGGTATTTCCTCAGTACCGATTTCAAACAATAAATCACTCATTGTGTTCTTCTCTGTCTCTGGTTTTGGTTATCATGGTATCTGATGGAGGCGCCTCAGAGTTTGTTGAAGCAAAGAGCGAATATCCCTGAGATACATTTTCTACGGTAATTGAATACCATTTTAGCTCAGAAAGTGCGGCAAAACGTGAGGCAAGCTTTTGCAGCAATGATTCTATCGGTTTGTCAGAAAAAGTTTTTCCCTGCTCAGCCCTGGAACTGGCCCTGATAGCAGATTCGACAACACCGATAAGATCTTCTAACCACATGAATTTTAAATATTTGACACTGACGAGTACTCTTCCCCATAAGCCAACAGCAGCTCCGGAAGAATCATCACTGTCCAGCAGGAATGGATGTGCTATGGGAACAACAAGATCGAGCCTGACGTCTTCTGATTTCTCTAAAGAACAGTGCATCGTGCAGTCATATTTTGAGATCTGCAGAATATCATCACCATTTTCACGCTGGAGAAAAAACGGAAAGGTCATCTCCAAGTGAGCTGCCTCAGCATCAAGCTTTAATTTCATCTCTTCAAGTATGGAACTAAACCGCTTCATATCAATTTTGCCATGAAAGCGATTAAGTATTTCGATGAACCGGCTCATATGCGTCCCTTTAAATTGATGCGGAAGGTTCACATACATATTAATGGTTGCTATCGTCCTCTGATTACTTTGCGCCTTATCTAGAACAGTTATTGGGTAGGTAATGGTTTTAACCCCAACCTTCTTGATATTGATTCGTCTATGATCAACCTGGTTTTGGATATCTTTCATTTCATGATCGTCTTGCGGCGCCAAAGACGACTCTACAAAAAACTATAAATAACATTATATTTAGAACTTATATATATGATAAATAGTGCTAATCGGGCTTATCCTAGCAACCTTTTTACCGCGGCTTTCAAGTCAGTCATATCTGAAGATTTTACCACATAATCATCAGAGGCCCATGAGCCGAGATCTTGCTTGTACTCATGGTAAGCACTGCTCAGAATAACAAGAGTATCTGCTTTAAGCATCTTTATCTGCCTGAGAACCTCTATGCCATTAAGACCAGGCATCTGAATATCGAGGATGATCAAATCTGGGGACTCTTTTGAGAATATTTCCAGTGCCTCGTCTCCATTTAACGCTGAGACTACCTGGTAACCTTCCTCGGTAAACTCCTCCTGATAGAGCAATTGAATTGACTCATCATCATCGACAAGCAATATTTTTTTCACGGCACTCTCCATCAATTGTCCAGACATTCACGTAAAAATTGAGCTGCTTCTTCGGGAGGAAGGGGGTTAATATAAAAACCAGTCCCCCATTCAAAACCGGCTATCGAGGTCAATTTCGGAACAATCTCAAAATGGTAATGATAATGTTTCAACTCACCTGACCTCAGAGGCTGGGTATGTAAAACAAAATTGTAGGGCACTCCAGGAATACAACAATTCAATCGCCGCAAACATTCTGAAAATACTTGAGAAAGATCGAATAGACTTGAGTCATTGAGGTTGCAGTAACCGGATGAATGAACTTTAGGTAGTATCCACATCTCAAAAGGTGTGCGAGGCGCAAAAGGAGCAATGCAGATAAATGAATCATTCTGGCAAACAACTCTCACTTCCTGCTCAATCTCCTGTCTAATAATGTCACAGAAAATACATCTGTCTTTGTAGTGATAATAAGACTGGGCTCCGCTCAGTTCTGAAACGATCATTCTTGGCAAAACCGGCAGAGCAATAAGTTGGGAATGAGAATGTTCAAGTGAAGCCCCCGCAGCTTTACCATGGTTTTTAAAAATCATCACATAACGAAATCTCTCGTCTCTCTGAAGATCATTCAGCCTATCCCTGAACGCTTTAAAGACTAAGGACATGTGAGGCAAAGGGATTTCTGAAAAGAGACCATTGTGACCAGGCGTCTCAATGATGACTTCGTGGGCACCTATTCCGTTCATACGGTCATAAAGCCCGATCCCCTGCTTATCCAACGCCCCCTCGATGATGAGGGCAGGATATTTGTTGGGCACCACGCGTACTTGCCAGTCAGACGTGTTGGAGGTGGAAGGAGTGCCGTTGCGTAAGGCAATAATCTCCGGTGGTGTTGAACTTTCATTTCCCGGGCATAAGGGGCAGAACCCTCCAATTACTTTCGGCTCATCAATCAAGAAGTCCGTGGGTCTTTTCCGCCGCTCCCTGGAGATGATGATCCAACGGCCAAGGACAGGATCTTTGCGTAGCTCAGGCATACAGCATCATTGTCCCTGTGCTTTTTCCTTTTGTTCCTGTACAGTTTTACAATCGATACACAATGTTGTTACGGGTCTTGCTTCGAGACGTTTGACGTTGATATCATCGCCGCATGCCTCACAAATACCATACTCCCCATCCTCGATACGAGTTAGTGCCTCCTCTATTTTAGCCAGTAACTTGCGTTCTCTGTCTCTGATACGAAGTTCGAAACTGCGATCTGACTCTATAGTGGCCCTATCGTTTGGATCAGGTATGTTGGTGTTTTGATCTGTCATCTCAGCAAGTGTTTTATCTGCCTCGCTGATGATTAAGTTCCGCTTCTCCTGAAGCTGTTGCTTGAATTTTTCAAGTATCTTCTTCTCCATTCGGAATCTCCTTTATTATCAATAATCGGCACAGTGAAAATGAACAGCTACCTCATTACCTATTTTTGGATAAATATGCCGCTTTTTCCACCTGTCTTCTTGAGCAAACGAATATTATTAATTACCATACTTTTATCCACAGCTTTACACATATCATATATCGTCAAAGCTGCA
>JABDPQ010000643.1 GCA_013042695.1 Desulfobacterales bacterium
GATCCAGCGAGACTCGAACCGGGCAGAGCTGTTTTTGACAAAACGAGGTTGATGCTCCGGTTTAATGCCAGACCAGGGTACCCAGCCGATCAAGCCAAAAAGCTGACAGCCGTTACATATACCAAAAGTAAACGTATCAGTGCGGGAATAAAATGTTTCAAACTGGCTCTTCAGCATGTCATTAAACAGTATGGTAGCCGCCCAGCCTTTGGCAGACTCAGGAACATCGGCGTATGAAAAACCGCCAACGGCGGCAATACCGCGAAACCTGTCAAGCGTAACGCGCCCTTCAAGGAGATCAGTCATACAAATATCCCATGGCTCAAAGCCTGCGGCATAAAAAGCAGCTGTCATCTCTCGATCTGAGTTTGACCCTTCATCACGCAGGATGGCAACTTTTGGCTTATCTACTTTGTTGAGGATTTCTTCAGGTGTTGTCTTGGGCTGAAAACTGAGATTGTACGCTGGTCCGGTGCGCTTATAAATATTTTCTCGCTCTTCATCGGCACATTCCAGAGCCGTTTGCAGCCGCTCAAGCTGATAACTGGTCTCTTCCCAGACCTGACGGAGCACTGGCATTGATTCAGCAAGCACCAATTCGTCATTATAGGTGATCGAAATACGAGACTCAGCGATACTCCTTCCCATGCTCAACACGGGGACATCGACGGAATTCATCAGATGCAATATCTGGGTAACATCGTCTTTCTGGCATTCTAGTACATACCCAAGCTCCTCGGAAAAGAGCACTTCAAGGACAGAGTCTTGACCGCTGAGTTCAACGTCAATTCCGCAATTCCCGCTGAAGGCCATCTCCAGCAGCGTGGTTATCAAACCGCCATCCGAGCGGTCATGACCGGCACTGACCAGACCTCGGCCAATGAGCTCCTGAATGGCAATGAAAGCCCGTTTCAGCAGTTCTGGTTCCTCCATATCTGCCGAAGTATCGCCAATTTGACGATTGACCTGAGCCAGAGCTGAGCCGCCGAGTCGATTTCTTCCGCCCGATAAATCTACGAACAAAAGAACCGATCCCGGGTGTTTGATGTCCGGGGTTATTTTTTTGGTAATATCCGGTACCGCAGCATACAGGGAAATGACCAATTCTCGGGGTGATTTAACCGTTTCACCCTTGACCATTGTTGCCATGGAAAGACTATCCTTGCCGCCATCGACGGCAACACCCAGGCTAATCATCGCATCTCGCAGAGCACTTGCAGCATCTCGTATAGCTGCACCTTCACCGGGCAGTTTTGGGGCCCACATCCAATTTGCAGAACATTTAATCTGTCTGTGATCTTCAACAAGCACCGATACCAGGTTAGTCATTGCCTCCCCAACAGCCATTCGCGCTCCTGCAGCAGGATTGACCAGTAACTTAATTGACTGTTCACCAAGTGCTGTTGCCATGCCGGTCAGGCCAAAATGGCTTTGCGCAGTAACCGCGGCATCGGCAACGGTAAGCTGGAGCGGTCCGCAACATTGCTGCTGGGCAACAAGACCGGTAACCGCCCGATCGACCTTGTTGGTCAAGAAACGTTTTGAACCAACCGAAAGCAGACGCAAAACCTCATTGAGTGCATTCCGCACGCTCAGGTTTTGAGGAAGAGCCAGCGGTGCAAGAGATGGTATGCTTCTGGTATCTTCAAAGGTCTTTTGGGGAATATTTCCTAGCAGGACATCGATTTCAATATCCACCGGGTTAGAATTGTTTTCTGAATCGTGTACCACAAACCGCAGGTCACCGGTTACCTCTCCAAGAACTTCGCAGCCAACTTTTTCCCGTTCACAGATCGCTTTAAAACCCTCTATGTTTTCAGGTTTTATGAGAAAACCCATCCGTTCCTGATATTCGGCCACGTATATCTCAAGAACCGACATGGTCGGATCACCGACACGAATATGGCGAATTTCCACGCGGCCGCCAGAGGTTTCGACCAGTTCTTTCAAAACATTTGCAGGACCGCCGGCACCCTGATCATGAATAACGTCGACCAGACTCGTCGCTCCCATCTCATTGCAGGCCCTGATCACCCGATTCATTTTTTGCTCCATCTCAGCATCGCCACGCTGGACTGCATCGAAATCAAGCTCGGAGACGTTCTCTCCCTGCAGCATACTGGATGCAGCCCCGCCGCCAAAGCCGACTCGATAGGCCGGGCCGCCAACCTGAACGATCAGCATACCTTTTTCGGGGGTCTTTTTCTCAGTAAGCCGGGCATCGATTTGACCAAGTCCTCCGGTAAACATGATTGGCTTGATAAAGGCCCAACGCCGGCCATTTTCGAGGCGAAGATCGAAGGATCGGGTAAAGCCCTGAATTAACGGCTCTCCGAACTTGTTCCCATAGTCAGAGGCACCATTGCTCGCCTCTATCTCGATCTCCAGGGGTGTGGCCAGATTATCCGGCTGATCGCGCTCTATCTCCCAGCTTAATTCATATCCGGGAATATGAAGGTTGCCGACACAATAGCCTGCAGTACCGGCTATGACGAAACCACCCCGTCCGGTTCCCTGGACATCTCGGATTCTCCCTCCAGTACCCGTCTCAGCACCGGGAAAAGGTGCAACACCCGTGGGAAAATTGTGGGTCTCCACGGTGAGCAGAGGATGATAGCAGGTATGAACTTTCTCAAAAGCTGACGGTTTTCCCGGTTCATTTGGGATGATCGTCTCAATATCATATCCCTGAATAACACTGGAATTATCTTTAAAGGCAATAATTGAACCTTTGGGATTTGCTTTCAGAGTATCTGCAACTAACCCAAATAGGGTTCCTTCCTGTTCAACCCCGTCGATGAGCTGCCGACCTTTGAAAAAACCATGGCGTGAATGTTCGGAATTGGCATTGTTCAAATCCATGATTTCAACAATAGTTGGGTTGCGATCATGTTTTTTGACGAAATAGTCGAAATAAAATTTCCGGTCCCATTCATCCATGGAAATACCGGGGATTTCAAGCAGAGCGTCCGGGCCCTTGGCTTTCATGTCCACCTCATAGGCAGCCTCAGGCGCTAACCCGGTCTCAAAGGTTCTTAGAGGCTCATGGTATTGGCAC
>JABDPQ010000644.1 GCA_013042695.1 Desulfobacterales bacterium
AGCAATGGATATTATTGTCGGTAGTGAAAAAAGCCAAGTTGAAACGATGCCTGCCTCATTGCGCCGCATTGAGCGCCTGAATCCGCAAGAGGCGTTATTGACACGGCAGTTTTCGATGCAGACCATGTCACCAGGAGGTCGGCTGACCATCAACGGTAAAAACATGGATATTAACCGTATCGATGCCACCGTGAAACTTGGCAGCAGCGAAATCTGGGAAATCTCCAACAAGTCAGAAATGATGATGCAACTGCCTCATTCCATGCACCTGCATGATGTTCAGTTTCAAGTGCTTGAGCGAAATGGCAAACCGCCACTGCCCCTTGAACAAGGTCGTAAGGACACCATATTGCTATTGCCAGGCGAGCAGGTAAAAATTATCAGTCGATTTGAGGATTATACCGGCATCTATATGTTTCATTGCCACATGCTCGAGCATGAAGATAGCGGCATGATGGGGCAATTTGAGGTGGTTGGCTGAAGGAAAAGTGTCCGTAAGGGTATTGACTATGGAGCCACTTGCAAAACGCCCTATGGTGTTTGTTTTTCTGATTCTCCTTCTTCAGAGTTTTGCTTACTTTTGGGTGAGCCGATGATAGTGAACTCACCATCCTTGCCAGAGAAAACACCGGGACCTGGTTTCAATTCTCGATCTGTTTGATAGGCCCAGTCCTCTCCGCCGCATCCATTAATGACTAGGCAGGCGGCCAGAATGACTGCCTGCAGATAAAAAATCAGTCCTCTCAAAATCATCAGAATTTTACACGGGCACCAGTCCAGAAAACATGGATATCATCAAAATCAGTTCCGTTACGATCAAGCTGATGCATCCGGAACGCCATGTAGACTTCAGTACCCCAGTCTGAGATGTTATGAACGGCGGCAATGGCCCAGGATTTCAGCTTGTCGTTATCTTGCGCCAGATCACTGGTCTCACCATAATCGATGGAGAATGAAGTGGTTGCCGCCTCATAGAACTTGGTCTGGTAGCCGAGCTTGGCCCACCAGTTGGTCGGGTTATCCCGGCCAGATATATCCAGGTCTTGGCCACCCGCTGCAAATGTAGCATTGAATCCCACCGGGAACATGGCCGAGATGGAGCCACTGACCTGGGAATCAACCCCTGGTTTTATATCTCCTGGATTTGCCAGGGCGATAGCAGCGGCAAGTTCGGTCCCGCTGAACTTGCGGTTATAGAAGAGGGCACCGTCAAAGGCATCGCCAGAATTAGCTGATGTTGCAACCGAGAACCCACCAAACGACGGGGTATCGTAGCGAATGCGATCGGTCCTGCTTAATCCGTCAAAGTTACTGAATACATTGCCAATTTCAAGGTTTGTCAAGGTATCGGTACGGCCCTCGTACCAGAGCGAGGAACCGGCCATGTCGGAATAACCCGAGTAGGACGCAACTGTCGTTCCCGAGAGATCAACTTCGGCTGAATTGTTGGATGCACTGTCACCTTTGCCCAATGAAAGCTTGCCGTATTTATCGTGTCTAAACGAAACTTCGGCCCAGCGCAGTTTGAAGTTTGTCGAGGTGGCGTCGTCAGTGTTTAGCTGATTCACATCTGAAGATGCATTGGAAACGATACCATACTCGATACGGCCGCCGATGTTCCAGTCGTTGACGGTCTCAACATTTGCCCGCAGGCCCAGCCTGGTCTGAGAGTTGCTGTTGTCGACCACGTACCATTTACTGGTATCGCCGTTGTTGACATACATGGCAGCCTTGTTGATGTGGCCATAGAGACTGAGATTAACATTCGATAGGCTGGAAGTGACCATCTTGTCAATGCCTTTGACACTTTCTTTGTCAGCTTTTGAGGCAAGGGCCTCTTTAGTTCCGCCAATTTGTTCTTTGAGAGCTGCAATTTCTGCCGCCTGCTTGTCAATCTGAGCCTGCTGCTGCTCGATCATCCGCTTCAATTCTTGAAGCATGTCATTGTCAACCATGGTGCTGCCGCTGCCGCTTGCCTGCACCTGGGTTGCCAGGCAATACGCAAGTACCGCACCAACCGCGGCGACTCGTACATAACTTGTTATTCTCATGTTTTATTCTCCGCGTAATTGTTGAAATATGTTTGAATTATTTAAACCTTGAAATAGTTTGTTCGTCAACCATTCTGTTGCTTGTGGCATAGGATTTCAGCATATTTCCAATAACGTGTGGGCGGTATCTTTTGCAATGCCTGACTTTTTGATGCTGCTTACTGCAGTGTTTCCAGATATTGAGGATGTTTGACGGAAAAATATTTAATTTTGAGTAACAATGTAGTACGCTTACAAGGATAGGCAACGCAAGCTTTTTTGCTGGTTTAATTGTCAGGAGGCGAGGAGGAAACTGGTTTGGTTAAGTTCACCCAGATTGTCAGTGCGTTTATAAACGGTATTGCCAGGAGTAAAGTGTCTCTTGTCGGGGCAACAATGACCACGGCATCATTTCCTATCCTTTTGATAGGTATTCTTCTTGAACTCTTCGGTGTGGTTCATAACCAATATTTCGGCTTTGTCCTCTATATGTTTGTGGCCCCGGCTTTTATTCTGGGCCTTGTACTGATTTTTCTTGGGCTCTTCTATTTCAAAGGTAAGGAAGATGTCGGGGTTTTTACCCATGAATATCTGAGTGAGAAGATCTCAGTTCCAGAAAATTTCGTCAAGGTGCGCAAGCTGATTTTTCTTGCCACCAGTCTTACCTTTGTAAATGTTTTCGTCATTATTCTGGTGGCCTATACGGGCTATCATTATACCGAGTCAAACGAGTTCTGCGGCAAGCTGTGTCATTCGGTGATGGAGCCAGAATTTGCCACTTATTCCAACTCGCCGCATTCCCGGGTGAAGTGTGTCGAGTGTCATATCGGGCCAGGTGCTCAATGGTTTGCCAAATCGAAACTTTCCGGCACCAGACAGCTTGTCGCCGTCGTTGCCAAGACCTATTCCACGCCGATAGAAACACCGGTGCATGGCTTGCGGCCGGCACGGGATACCTGTGAGGCGTGTCATCGCCCTGAACTCTTTCACGGAGATAAACTCTATATCATAGACAAATTCCTTTCAGATGAAAAAAATACCCATGTGCAGACGGTGCTGCTGCTCAAGGTCGGTTCCGGCGGCTATCTGGGGGCTGAAGCGCATGGTATACACTGGCATGTGGCAAGAGATAATAAGATAACTTACACCCACAGCGACTGGGAACGAGAGGAAATTAACCAGGTAATGTTGACCAAGCTTGATGGTACTCAGGTGGTTTTTGACAAGCACGATGGCGATGTTCCGAAAGACGAACAAGTGTATACCCGAGAGATGGATTGCATCGACTGCCATAACCGGCCGACCCATATCTACAAGTCTCCCGAGGAAGCTATTGATGAGAAACTGCTGCTTGGCGCAATCCCCCGTGAGTTGCCATTTATCAGGAAAATCGGCTATGAGATGATCACTCGTGACTATACAAGCCACGGGGAGGCAAAAAATAAAATCGCCACAGAATTACGCGGCTGGTATCGCTTGAAATATGGTGATATCGTCAACAATAACATGCCGTTGCTGGACAAGGCAATTACCGGTGTGCAGGCCGCTTATCTGGAAAATGTTTGGCCCAGCATGAAGATAGGCTGGGACACTTATAAAAGTATGCGCGGACATAAAGATGACTCCGGCTGCTTTCGCTGCCACGATGATGAGCATGAAACAAGTAGTGGCGAAACAATCTCCATGGATTGTGAAGCATGCCATATCATACTGGCAGAAGATGAGAAAAACCCGGAGATATTGAAATCAATACAGGGTATATAGTGATCATCGTATTACAAAAGGCCCGCTGGAGAATACCATCCTCCAGCGGGCCTTTTGTGTGGACAATTTATTATAAAAATGAAGGTCTTAATTGTTCCAGCCGATCCAGGACTCGTCATGCACCCTGACATCCGGATAGCCGAGATAACGGAAGACGAAATGAGCTGCACCTGCCCAGTTGCCGGTGTTACAGGTTAAAATAATTGTCTTGTTCTTGGGAATGTTGCGTTCCTTGAGAACAAAGAGCAGTTCTTCGGGGCTTTTGATCCCGGAGTGATCTTCATAAAGAGCGAATACCGGCAGTTTGACGGAACCGGGAATGTGTCCGGGTTTGTCGGCCAACCCATGTTTAACCATTCCCATCGATTGCTGCAAAATTCGTACGTCTACAATTATTGCGTAGGGATTATCGAGATTGGCTTTGACGAAATCATTACCGGCCACGAAGCTTTTTTTCAAGCTGATCTGAAAGGTTTTTTCTTCATACTCGGTTTCTTCATCGGTGATTTCGTAACCGGCCTTATTCCAGGCAGCGATACCGCCGTTTAACAAGGAAATATTCTCGGCCCCTGCATAATCAAGGATAGAGAGCAGAAAACCACCGTTTTGACCTTTGTCGCAGTAGACAACAACATGATCATCGACGGCGGTGCCATACTCGCCAAAGGTCTCGGCCAATATTTCAGCTTCTTCGAGATAGAGTGGTGATTCTGAATATGGGTCTTTTCTGAGCCCCTCCCCCATATTAGGATTTAGGTTGATGGCACCGGGAATATGGCCTTTCTCGTAGTCAGCTTCGTTGCGGGCATCTATAATCACCAGCTTTTCCTGACCAAGATTCTCTTTGAGCCATTTGGTATCAACAACCCGTGAGGACATGACACCTGAAAGATCCGTGTCAACCTTCATGGTCCGGGCACGCTTTTTAGGAATCTGCTGATCGGTAACGGTGAGTCCGAAGTTGGCTTTTTTTTCGTAATCGAGCAGGTCATCCTCTGATAGGTAGAGGTTCCGCTGACCGTGACAGTTATTGCAGGTTACATTCTGCCAGGTTCTGCGCTGGATATTATGGGGGGAGGTTCGCTTCCAGGTTGGAGCCACGTCAAATCGCGGAAAGCCCTCTTTGATATACGGATCAAAGACCTGCGGATCTACCGGAACATGACGGAGCAAGACAAATTTATAATTGTTGCCAGGAATTCTGTCGGGGCTGAAACCGATCTTCATATCCTCGAAGTCGAGATTATTGACAAAATAGGCAATGCCGTCTTCGTCGGTGCCTGTGTGACAACTGTAACAATTGGTATAGGTTTGGGAATGACAAACCTGGCACTGTACCTTGTTATGGTGAATACGATGTTCCCTGACAGAGCCAAACTGCAGATCCTGATGACAATCTTTGCAACTTACCGCTTCTTTGAGATGATAACGATTTTCGAGATCCTCTGGTGCGGCGGCATGCATTTCTTCACCACTATGGCAGTCATTACAGGACATAGTGTATTTGCGCAGATGAACATCTCCTTGACCGCGATTGCCGAAAAACTCGTTGCCAACTCTGCTGCCATGGCAAGCTGCACACTGGTTCACAGGATCGGGTTGAGCACTGAAAACGTGGCCATTAACAAACCCGGTACCGACATATTTGGGTCGGCTCACGTGACAGGCGCCGCAGCTGGCGTGGCAAGAGGCGCAGTGGCGTTCACGCCCTTTATCGACGTCCGGCCAGGTATCGGCACTGGTTCTTTTTTGAAGAAATGTGGCAAAGGTGGACAAGGTTGCATGCAACGACTGAGGGGCTGTCTCCGCTATCTCTTCGTGGCACTCACCACAGGTTTCCTGGGGATTGTTTATTGAGGGGTGAGCATCGAATCCTTGGTGAGCACTTTCTTTGTCAGGTGCTGACTCGTCTCCACCGTGACAGTCGCTGCAGGTCAGCTCACCATGAGCAGATTCGAGAAATTCTTCAGAAACCAGTACTTTTTCCTGTGGCTCCAACGGAGCCACGGCGCCGCCTCAGCCGCTTCCTGCCTGGAGTGCCGACTTCTTCTTATCTACTGTTCCAAGGTTCTCCGCGAGCAGGCCTTCATCAGTGTGGCAGGTGATGCAGCTTGATTCATCGGCACGAGATTGGGAACTGACTACCAAAGAAAGTGTCAGGGCGACAAACAGAAGAGCTGCCATGTGACAGCAGACCCGCAGGTAGCGGTTGGATGACATCTTGAGACCTCCGCAAATAGTTGATGTGAATGAGAGCTGCCGGCAGCAGCGTATCCTTTGCAGTGGCTGTATGTAGTACCATTTGAGCGCCGCTATTACAAGTTCTATTGCGGCCGAGTCGCAGGCAAATTAAGTAATTATTTGTGTTGTTTCAAAATGATGTGATGCAGGCGCTGCAGCGTTGCAAAAAAAGGTAGAGAAAGTATACTCGAGCCTGCCTGAAATTTAGAGCAAGGCCTCAGAACATTTGAGTTCTCTACTGATACATCAGCCCAACAATGAGCCGTAAATGTAATTTCTGGTATAGCAAGCTGAAAC
>JABDPQ010000093.1 GCA_013042695.1 Desulfobacterales bacterium
TATCTTCGTACATTTGGGATTATTGAGAAGGATATTGGCGGAGTTTCTGTGCAGGAACTTTTCGGTGAGGCCTTTTTCACCAGAGAACTTCAAGAATCGGTAATCTCCTGCCTGCAAGGCCAGGTTGTTCATGTTCAGACCAAGCCGAACAATGGTAAAAATGAGCATGTTAATTGGAATATCACGCTGAGTCCCTATACGAGCTATGGTGGCGAGATCAGTGGCTATGTCATCGATATTCGCGATGTCACCCAAGAGGTTGAATTACAAAATCGTCTGAAAAATGCCCAAAAGATGGAAGCGATAGGTATGCTTGCGGGTGGTGTTGCCCATGATCTCAATAATATCCTCTCTGGTCTGGTTAGCTATCCGGATATGCTTCTTGTTAACAGGCAGACGGATGACCCGATGACTCAGCCTCTGCAGACAATCAAAAAATCAGGAGAGCGGGCCGCTGCCATTGTGCAGGACCTGCTCACCCTCGCCAGAGGCGGTATCGGTTCAACTGCACCACTCAATCTCAATGATATCATTGGTGAGTATCTGGATAGTCCAGAACATCGGGAGATCATCCGGGAGGCAGAAGGCGTAATTTTTTCAGTCAAGCTGGATGAGACCTTAGGCAACGTGCGAGGTTCAGCTGCCCATCTCACCAAAATTTTAATGAATTTGATTACCAATGCGGTTGAGGCTATGCCCGGAGGCGGCAGGCTGACCGTAACCACTGAGAATCGTCATCTTAAAAAACAGTTGATCGGATATGAGGTTGTACCTCCTGGTGATTATGTGGTTATTCGTCTCAGCGATACCGGTGTTGGCATGTCGCCCGTCGAACTGGGCCGTATCTTTGAGCCTTTTTACACCAGCAAGGTAATGGGGCGCAGCGGCACCGGACTTGGTATGGCTGTTGTCTGGGGAGCAATCAGAGATCACAATGCCTATATTGATGTTACCAGTGAGCTTGGCAAAGGAACCAGCTTCAGTCTCTACTTCAAGGTGACTAAAGATCGGTTGCCAAAATCAGAGGATACAACAGCTGATAATCCCAAGGGCAATGGGCAGAAAATACTTGTCGTAGACGATATGGAGGAACAACGAGCTGTTGCCTCAGAGATTCTTGAACTTCTCGGCTACTCTGTTGACGTGGCTCCATCGGGAGAAGAAGCTGTGGCGATGTGTCAACAGACAGAATATGCACTTATCGTGCTCGATATGATCATGCCTGGAGGCATGGACGGCCTGGCGACCTACGAGAAAATATCAACGTTCAAGCCAGGACAGAAAGCGGTTATAGCAAGCGGCTTCTCAGATACTTCAAGTGTACGTAAAGCTCAGAATTTGGGTGCCGGTCCGTACATTAAAAAACCTTATTCTGTCAATTCCCTTGCCAAGGCAATATCAGAAGAATTGCATTCAGCATAAGTCTTCAAATATGTAGAGTTGTCAGGCACCATTTCTCCTCAGGACCATTATCCCCAGGTCATTTTTGAGGTTCCTATTCCCGACCAGAGGGGAATCAAATCTGCACGTTATTATATCTGTTTACATCACTCTGCCGTTGTAAGTCACAATGTGTGCAGCCTTCATATCGCCTGATTTTCCCATAAAAAATGGCCCTCTGATTTTTGTAGAGACCCAGTATTAAAAATATTAATACAAAAAGGTCTTGACATTGGTTAAATTACTTTTTAATATCTGCCTCTTTGTAGAAAAAATGAGATGTGATTATGCATATAAAAGCACTGAAAGTGTATTGTGATGTGGTGACGTTTCACAGTTTTTCACAAGCAGCGGAGTTGAATGATATTACGCAGTCTACTGCGAGCCAGAGCGTAAACCGGCTGGAGGAACATTTAGGTGCAGAACTGATTGACCGTTCCGTTCGTCCCTGGAAAGTTACCGGTACTGGGCGTCGATGTTATGATTATTGTCGGGATGTGCTCAACGCCTATGATCGTCTGGAGCGGGAAATAAGCAGTTCGCAGCGCAATATACGCAGTAAGGTGCGTATCGGTTCTATTTATTCTGTCGGGTTCAGTTATATGACCCAGTGCACCAAGAATTACAGCATGTTTAATACGACAGATGAGCTGCATGTGGAATACCTTCATCCTGAAGAAATTATCAATCGCATCCTTGATGATGAGCTGGATTTGGGTATTGTCTCATATCCTCCGAATCGACGCGATCTTGGAGTCATACCTTTCGTTGAGGAAGAACTGGTAGTTGTCTGCTCCCCACAACATGATTTGGCCCAACGTCATCACATTTTGCCGGCTCAGCTGAACGGCCAGGACTTTGTCGGCTTCGACCAAGGATTGCGCATCAGTCGCAAGATAAAACATGCTCTGAGGGCACTAGAGGTTACCCAAAGAGTACGCATGAGATTTGACAATATTGAAGCAATTAAACGGGCTGTTGAGGAGAGCAATTACTTGGCCATTTTACCGCGACCGACGTTAGAACGTGAACTGATGATCGGTACACTTTGTGCCCGATCTCTGACAGGGAGTGCGCTTGTCCGTCCTTTGGGTGTTATTTATAAGAAAAGGCGTCCGTTAACGCCTGCGTTCCAGAAATTTATCGATATACTACAGGATGTTGCCGAGACTACTCGTCTTGGTACACAATGAAAATAGTTTACCTACTTAAAATTACGAAAAGGTAGTGATCACGGATGAACAGCAAACAAAACCAAGGCCTCTATCGCCCAGAATTTGAACACAGCAGTTGTGGAATCGGCTTTGTCGCTAATCTCAAGGGACGAAAGAATCACAAAATCGTCAGTGATGCCCTTTCCATGTTGTCTCGCATGGAGCATCGAGGTGGCACCGGATTTGACATCAAAAGCGGTGACGGCGCCGGAATTCTGATTCAGATTCCCGACGCTCTTTTCCAGAAGGAATGTCCGAAGGTGGGCATCGAGCTGCCAGATTTCGGTGATTATGGCGTATGCATGACGTTTTTCCCCTCAGATAGCGGCAAGCGCTCCGAGTGTAAATCAATCCTTGAGAAAAACATCAAAAAAACAGGCCTTCGTTTGCTTGGCTATCGTAAGGTTTCGGATGATAATTCCGATCTTGGACAGGCCTCAAAGGATACTGAACCCAGTGTTCAGCAGGTCTTTATTCGTCGCCCCGAGCAAATAGACTTAGACGCGTTTGATCGCAAATTGTTTGTTTTGCGAAACTACACACAGCGCATCATTCGTGAGACGATTGCTGATATAGGAGACGATTTTACCATTGTCTCCTCTTCTTATAAAACGATCAATTACAAAGGTCAGTTTACTACCGCTCAGGTGCCACTTTATTATCACGACCTGACCAATGAACTCATGGTGTCAGCTCTGGCTGTAGTACATTCACGGTTTTCCACAAATACCTTCCCCTCCTGGAAACTGGCTCAGCCTTTTCGTTACATCTGCCATAATGGCGAGATCAACACGATCAGGGGTAATATCAACTGGATGCGGGCTCGGGAGTCCCTACTTGCATGCACTGCCTTTAGTCGTGAAGAGCTGGAAATGATTTTCCCGATATGTGATGAACTGGCATCAGACTCTGCCAACCTTGATATGGCAATTGAAATGCTGGTTTTAAGCGGCCGCTCATTACCTCATGTTATGATGATGCTGATTCCTGAAGCGTGGCAAAATCATTCGACAATGAGTGAGACCAAAAAAGGTTTCTATGAATTTTATTCGGCAGTAATGGAACCCTGGGACGGTCCCGCCTCAATCTGTTTCACCGATGGAGTTCTTGTCGGTGCCACTTTGGACCGAAACGGTCTGCGTCCTTCTCGCTATTGTGTTACGAGTGATGACATTGTTATCATGGCTTCTGAATCAGGGGTTATCGATGTTGACCCTGCAGAAGTAAAATTTCGGGGCAGGCTTCAACCCGGTAAGATGTTTGTCGCAGACTTGGAGCAGGGTCGAATTATTGCAGATGAAGAATTGAAAAATGATATCTGTTCACGCCAGCCCTATAAAGACTGGCTTGACAAAAACATGGTTTATCTCGAAGACCTCGAGGAGCCTACGGAAGAACACCTTCAACCTAAACAGGCGCGGCTGTTTAAACGGCAGCAGGCATTTGGTTATAGTTATGAGGAGCTCAATGAGATTCTTGCCATCATGGGTAAAGACGGTAAGGAGCCTCTAGGGTCCATGGGGGCGGATAATCCCATTGCTGTTCTGTCTGATCGCCCGCAACAGCTTTCTCATTACTTCAAACAGCTATTCGCCCAGGTAACTAATCCGCCCATTGATCCGATCCGCGAAAAAGTGATCATGGATCTGCGTACATACGTTGGCGGGTTCAAAAATGTCCTTACCGAATCTCCAGAGCATTGCCGCAGAATCGCCATCAGCCAGCCTGTATTAACCAATGGTGAGCTTGAGAGACTGCGCTATGCGGATCACAAACATTTTCAGACCAAGACCTTGGAGATTCTTTTCAATGCAGACGGCAGCGAGGGGCGCCTTGAAAGAGCGCTTAATCGAATTTGCCGTTATACCGAAGACGC
>JABDPQ010000651.1 GCA_013042695.1 Desulfobacterales bacterium
GTTTCACTTGCACGGCACATGAAACGCATATAATTACAATGAGAAATGAATATATCGTTCTATAACGTCGCGCAACCAAGGCTATCACCTATAGATGAACTGGATGTGTCGGTTTCCATCAGAGTCATTTGACAGATGAGCTGCTACCCCATAGAGTTTGCTTATCAAACTCTCTGAAATTACTTCAGATACTGGTCCGAAATGGCATATTTTCCCTTGATCTAATACAATTAAATCTTCACAGAACGCTGCGGCCATATTGAGATCGTGCATTGCAGCAATTATCGTGCGTCCATCATTTTTCACCAGGCGCAGCATTGTTTTCATGATGGATATAGAATGATTGATATCAAGATTTGAAGTGACCTCATCAAGAAGTATCATTTCAGTATCTTGAGCCAGAGCTCTGGCAACCATAACCCGCTGTTTTTCACCCCCTGAGAGCTGCATTACCTTTCGGGTGGTAAGATCTGAGATGCCCATCAGCTCAATTGCTTCCTCAACATGAGCGAAGTCCGTTTCTTTTGGCCTAGCAAATCGTGGTATATGCGGGTGTCTTCCCATCATCACGACGTCATGAACGGTGTAGTCAAAGTTTAAATAGATTGATTGGGGCACCGTCGTCAATATGAGGGCAAGATCAGCAGGTGAATAGTGACGCAGCTTGATGCCATTGCAATAGACTTTCCCTTTAAGCGGTGAGATAAATCCTGAGATTATATCAAGAAAGGTTGATTTTCCACTGCCGTTTGGGCCTATAAGTCCGTAAAAGCGTCCAGCTTTAAGTTCGATGGAAAAATCATGCAGGCAACCAATATCTCCATAAGAAAAATGGACTTTTTCTGCACGCAACCCTTTTGTGGACTCTGTCATGAGCGCCACCTTTCAAGCTGGTTTTTCCTGAAGATATAGCAAAATATCGGTCCTCCAATAAGAGCCGTGAGTACTCCGATAGGAAGCTCGGTCGGCAGAAAAACTCTGGTAATTGTATCGGCGCAGAGCAGCATTATACAGCCGAAAAGAAAACTGCAGGGGATAAGTAAACGATTGCCAGGGCCAAGTATCATCCTCATTAGATGAGGGACAATGAGGCCGACAAAGCCAATGATACCAGAGACGGAAACACAAATTGCCGTTGACAACGAGGCGATTACAAGAAGTCTTTTTCTGACTGAAGCTGTGTCAATACCAAGAGAATCAGAGGCTCTATCACCAAAAGTCATGATGTCAAGTTCACGGTGATGCACCAATATCAGAATAGTGCAGGGAATTGTCATGACAATAAGCAGGATTACATCAGGCCATGTTTTGCCGATAAAGCTACCCATTAACCAGAAAATAATGGCATTCACTTGTTCATCAGCCAGAAATTTGATGAAGCTGATTCCCGCAGATAAAATGGCTGAGACGATAATGCCGGAGAGAATCAAACTGTTTGAAGAGAGACGCGCTGATGGTGACGAGAGAGTAAAAACAACATACAGCGTTGCAACAGCGCCTACAAATGCAAAAAGTGGAATAATGAGGGCAGCCGGCAGTATGAGTCCAAATATCAACATAATAATTGCCAAAGAGGCTCCAAAAGCAGCGCCTGAGGAAATACCAAGCGTATAGGGGTCTGCAAGCGGGTTTTGCAAAATAGATTGAAAAACACAACCTGAGACAGCTAAACCTCCGCCTACGAGCACTGCAGATAAAATTCTGGGTAAACGCACATCCATAATTACAAAGGGATAACTTTGATCAATTGTTTCAGGCAATGTCCAGCCCAGCTGTGATAGCAAAATATGACAGATGTTGCTTACAGAAATTGATATATAACCAAGTCCGGCCGCCAGGATAATAGTGATCACAAGTATTGCCAGTAAACTTGGTATCCACAAGAGCGGGTTAGGCTTTTTCATTGCTGAAAATCATGGATCAAAGGTGCCAGTCAACAAACACATACAGCAAGGGCATTATGTGTTTAAAATAACGTGTGAGATGAAGGAGCTTGCTGGATACTTTAATTCTCGAGCCACTTGCAAAACGCCTTTTTCGTTCAACCTCTACGTTATGCTTAAATTTTTATCCTCGGAATATCGATTATGTGCCTGCGGTAGAAATTTTTCGCATGGTTTGAATTTGAACGAAAACCATCATTTTGCAAAAAGCTCTCTCGTTAAATAATGGTTGCAGCATGCCAAAATAAAAAATCCCCGGACCAATAGATTTTGATCCGGGGATGCCCTGGTTATTCCTCGTATCTCGATGAGTTTCCTTGTCCACGGGAAATTCACACTGTCCTCAGGCAGGTCTTCTGACTTCCGGTTAATCCTACTCGTTGCGCCTTCCCGACAGAACAGTCAGTGACGTTTTGCAACATTCGTCCCGGTTACAGCGGCGGGCCCGTCTCCGAATTACACGGAGTTCCCTTTTAAACCTGCCGACTGATGCCGGCATGGTACCTGATAGGCCGTATGTATTTTCTAACCCTATCGTCAACTTTTGTCAATATGGATACCTGCTGCACCGCGTTTTTTCGCGGCAAAACTGGTGAATCTAAAAAACATGCAGCATGCGTCAAACGCTGGTCAATGTAAAATAAATGAACCCGGCAAAAATGAGGCTGAAAATTCTGAACGCCTGATTGCAGATGATAAGCTCGATAGCCAGACGTGGTTTAAATATTCCAGCATAATAAGGAAATTGGTGCCTTACTGCACGTAGGGGAGATGAGAGAACATTACCAACAAGCAGAGCGAGAACAATTTCACGGTAAGAGAGCGCACCCTCTTGTAATAGCGCTCCTGCAGCAGCGAGGCCTGCAGTCAGTTCAGCGGCGAGATGAAGTGCGATTATGCCCATAGCTTGAGGAGACAGCCAGGATATACCGCTGAGATGGTTAGCTATAAGTTCCTCAAGATAGGAAAACAAGTGGTAACGATTCATCATAAAAATGATGATATATATTGGCACAGTGAACAGAGCGATTTTTCTCATACGCTTTTTGAAACGTCTCCATGCCTTTTTAAAAACAGCAGACCAGTTCATTTCTTTCTGAGGCGCAACCTCAACATCGGTCTTTTCAAATGGCTTGGGTAAGATAAATCGACTTATGACGACAATTGAAGCTGTCCGGAACAGAGCGGCTGTAAAGGTGATACCTACATAGATGAAAGCCGCACCTTTGATCAAAGGCAATGTAATAACGATTATCGTTGGCAGGTGCAGGAAATAGGTCGGCAGGCTGTTGAATAAATTGGCCAGCACCAGCTCTCTTTTGTTAATAAGGTTGTTATCATATGCTTCAGCAAGCATGGTGTTTGCCGCCACACCTGAAATAATGGCCATTGAAAATGCTGCGCCAACTCGTTGTGAGAGATGTCCAAGTCGAATCAAAGGTCTTGAAACGGCGGCAATTTTGGTGGTCCAGTTAAGAGATTCAATAATGTTGGCGACCAGCAGACCAATAGAGATGAAAAATAAGAGCCTGATGAGCGGCCAGACTAATTTCGGCCATAGCTGACTGAGGAGGTCTAAGGACGGATCCATGTGCGAGCGGGGAGATAACCGAAAAAGATGGCAGAACCAAGATTATACTGCCTTCCATGGTCCTGCCATTGTTGTCGGTAAAGATCGTTTAAAAAAATGCTACTGAGCAGACTCAGGCAGCCCTTCGCGGTCAACCATTGTTTTTAGCACCTGTTGCCTGGCCATCTCGTCCTGCTCCTTGAGATAGGCCTTTTGCTCTTCTGACCGTGTTGATTTAGTCTTGCTGAAATATTGAGCTCTACTATCTACCAATTGTTTCCATTTATCAAAATATGCCAGGAACGTCTTGGAGATGTCTCCAC
>JABDPQ010000655.1 GCA_013042695.1 Desulfobacterales bacterium
GTAGAGACAAATTCGATGCCAAAAATTGAAAAAACACAACGGATCAACACATAAACAGCGACCTTGGTCGAGGTTGCAGCAAGAAAGGCCGTGGCAATGGATGGTGCAAATGCATAGGCGTTTGGCAGCCAAAGATGCAGGGGAAAAAGTGCCAACTTCAGACAGACGCCGACAATAAAGAAGCCAATGGCGCTCAAAACCGTTTTAGTATTGTGGACCTCGGGCAGCCGCTGGGCCAGATCGTACATATTGAGCGTACCGGTCATCATATACATCAGGCCAACACCGATTATGATGAACGTTGCACCGATCGTTCCCATGATCAGATATTGGTATGAGGCGGTCAGCGCCCGTCTGTCAGTACCTAAGGCTATTAGGGTGTAGGACGACAGAGCTGAAATTTCTAGAAACAC
Organism: Desulfobacterales bacterium; assembly: GCA_013042695.1. Classification (GTDB taxonomy): domain Bacteria; phylum Desulfobacterota; class Desulfobulbia; order Desulfobulbales; family Desulfocapsaceae; genus JABDPQ01. The sequence goes on from JABDPQ010000655.1 coordinate 414, forward strand.
AAAAAGATTGAAAGCATCTCCCGTAGCCAGGATGCCAAGCAGTCCTGTAAGACAAAGAAGATAAGCGGTATAAAAAAAGGTGTGCCGATCCTCGGGCAGCTCTCGGCGAATACTCGTCTGTGCCGCCACCAAGACAATCGCACCCATGGCAGAAACAAGTAGAATCAGATAGCTGTTCAGATAATCAATACGGTACTCGATCCCCCAAGGTGCAGCCCATCCTCCCAATTCATAGACAATGGTACCGTTCTCGAGAACCTGCTGCAGCAGACCGCAACTAATCAAAAACACCAGAATGCTGATTATCAGTGCAAACCAACCGGCCAGACGAGGAACGCGCACAAACAGGCAGAGCGGTGCTCCCAGCAGCGGAACAATCACATGCAATATGGGATAATGAGCAGTCACTCTTCTAGCTTCTGAATACTGAGAACATGTTTCTTTTTAAACCCATAAGCTTCCAATTGACATTCCAGCTGATCCTGAGCGTCTTGGGCCTGTATCTCATGTTCTTCAATTGAACCATATGCTTCCTGGATTCTTACCACCAGGGCGAGACCAAGCGCAGTCGTGGCAATACCAACGACAATCGCCGTTAGGATGAGAACATGCGGCAGTGGATTTGAGTAGAGCTGGTATTTTTCATCGAGAATAGGAGCAGTTGCCCCGCTGATTTTACCCAAGCTAATATAGAGAAAGAACACCGATGTCTGAAAAATAGTCAGTCCTACCAGTTTCTTTATGAGGTTTTCATGGGCAATGACGATATAGAAACCAATCATCATCAAAACGACAACAATCCAATAATTATAGAGTCCTATGATATTCATTCTTTGATATATTTGTGCTTCACCGTGCGCCAGGTGAATTTAAAGAATATGGTTATCATCACCGCGGCAACGGTTATGCCGACACCTAATTCCACCAGGAGTATGCCAAGGTGTTGGCCATGAACTGGATCGTGCCTCAACACATTGTAATCTAGGAAATTGCCCCCGAGCAGCATACATACCACTCCGACACCAGCATAGAGAAGAACCCCGAAAGCGGTAAGCAGCTCCATGATCTCACGTTTGAAAACCCGCTGCGCATTACTTAGTCCGAATAGCATGGTGTACAAGATGACGCCCGCTGCAAAAATCACTCCGGCCTGAAACCCTCCTCCCGGGCCGTAGTCTCCATGAAACTGTACATAGAGAGCAAACAGTAAAATGAGAGGCAGCATCATTTTGGCAACGACCCTGAGGATAATTTGCTGCTGCATGTCGGCAGGCACTTTTTTCATTGATTCGTCCTTGGTCACCTGACTCACCAGTAAAAGTGACAGAACGCCTATGCCGGCGGTGAAAATCACCAGCGTCTCGCCGAGAGTGTCATAGCCACGATAACTGGCTAAAACAGAGGTAACCACATTGGGGACACCAACCTCTCCCATTGAATCCTCAAGGTAACGCGGTGCAACATGCTGATGAACCGGAGCGTCTGCAGAACCGAAATGCGGCATGTCTAGCGTGCCGTAGATCAGCAAAGCTCCCGTTACAACTATTACTCCAAGGGCCAGTGTCGGCTTATACCGGGACCGCCGCTCATATCTGCCGACCAGCTTTAATGAGGCAAGCATAAGCAATGTTGAAATTCCAGCCCCAACCGATGCCTCAGTAAAAGCGACATCTACGGCATCGAGGTCGAGAAACAGACTGGCTGAGAGCAGACTATATATACCTGCCAGCATGACAACTGCAAACAGGTCGCGCATCTGTGCAACAGCAAGAGCCGTAAACGCGAGAAAGCCGAGTAAAACTATGTCTATCAAGGTTTCGATGATGTCTCTCCTGACGGTTCCTTATGCAGGCCTTTCTTGAATTCCATGGGCTTTAGCCCACTATTGAGTGCCGCTTTTGCCATCGCATGACTTGCGGTTGTCCCGGCTAGAAGTGAGAAGAGCAGAATCAGGAGCAGCTTGGCCATTACCAATCCCCAGCCAGCCTGGAACATCAGCCCGATCAAAATGAGACTGGCTCCCAGGGTATCGGTAAGACTTGCTGCATGAACCCTCGTAAAAAAGTCGGGAAAACGCAGCAGGCCAAGACCGCCGGTCAGGCAGAAAAAACTCCCGACAATTAAGAAGAGCCAGCTGATAATGTCAATCACAAGTTCCATTAGTTTTCTTCTTTCATCGTTTGTTTGCCGGCATACTCAAAAAAACGCAGGACAGCGATAATACTAATAAAATTAATTAATGCATAGACAATGGCAATATCGAGAAAGTCGGGCCTGCCGGCAAGAAAATCCATCACGGCAATGAGTAGAACGGTCTTGGTACCAAAGTTATTCACCGCCAGAATGCGGTCATACAGTGTAGGTCCCAAAAAAGCCCGGGCCAACGCCATTGCCATGACAATGAGCAAAGCAATTACAGTTATGGCATACATCAACGCTCCACCTAACAAACCCGGCGATCCATTTCACCAGTTAACAAATCTGCCGCCGAGTCTTCCGTCAGTGCATGCACGGTGATCAGGTTTTCTGCCAGATCAATACTAACGGTACCTGGGGTGAGCGTAATTGAGTTGGCATAGATGACAATGCCAAGATCAGTCTTCTGGTTGGCAGTAACGTTAATTACTTGGGGACTTATCGAATTCGCTCCTTTCCAAACGCAGCGTGCAACAGCAAAATTTGCCAGCACGACTTCCTTAATAAGCCAGAGCCAGTAAGCCGGGATCGTAAAAGTCAGATCCAATGGCTGTGATTCACCATCAACTAAATCGAGCTGATGACACAGGGTAGAAACAAAAAGGACCGACACAACCA
>JABDPQ010000658.1 GCA_013042695.1 Desulfobacterales bacterium
TGCCAAGACCTGCGACCAAAAGAACTGCCTTCATAATAAGCCGTTGAAATCGCTTGAGTTAAAACAGAAGGTGCCGCAATTGGGAATTGGAATCAGTTTATATTGGTTGAGATTTCTGTTTTCCACAGAGAGGATGATAACACGGATTACCGCGACATGCGTCACCACAAGAATCGTCTTGAGAGAAGAATAGTTGACAATGATGGTTCTGACACCGGCCAATACCCGCTCTTGCAACTGATGCAGTGTTTCTCTGCCTTCAATAAGCAACTCTGCCGGTAGGCTGTTCCATCGCTTCCATTCATCAGGGTACAGGGAGGCAACTTCATGCTCAGCTAATCCCTCCCAACGACCCATCTTCAGCTCGATAAATGAATCAACCGCTATTGGCTCACAGACGATATGCTGACAGATGATTTCCGCTGTCTCTGCTGTCCGCAGTAATGGGCTGTGAAACACAGCCTCAATAGTATCTTGAGCGAATTTCCGGCCAATTTCATTTGCTTGTTTCCGACCCCTGGTGGTCAGTCCCTCACTGCTTCTACCCGCATAGATTTTATGAATATTTGCAGGAATTTCTCCATGCCGCACAAAAAATAATCTCATAGAATTGTATCTTCACTGGTTAATGGCCGAGCGGATGACATTGAGGCTCTGCATCGTTTTCATGGCATACTCGAGAATATCTTCAACATTATCCTGTCTATAAAGCCATTGCAGATATCCTTTGACGCTGTCAACAGGCGAGTGTCGAGGACTCCATCCTAAAGAGCTGATCTTGCTAATATCGGAACAGGCATGTCGCGTATCACCAAAACGATAGAGATGCGGTATTTTGGCCGAAGGGAGGGGCTTGTCATGGTATGCTTGTATCTCTTTTTTGACAATTTCGGCAAACTCATGGACCGTATATGGTTTTCCTCCGCCAATGTTGAAAACGCCACCTATCATACGATCCTCCTCCAGCGCTTTGAGGTTGGCTCGAACAACATCCTTGATGTTGACAAAATCTCTGCACTGTTTGCCGTCTTCATAGAGAGTAGGGGGTTTGGCAAAATAGTAATGTAGTGCAAATATCCGGCAGGCTCCACTATAGGCATTATAAAATGATTGTCTTGGTCCCTGCACGATCGAGTATCGCAGGGCGACGGAAGGGATATTATAGCGCTTTCCAAAGGTGATTGCCTGAAGCTCCTGAGATTGCTTTGTCAGTGCATAGGCATTGGGCGGACTGGAGTAGCTTTCTGCTGTCCAGAGCCATGAGAGATCGCTTTCACACTCCGGGCACCGGTGTTCCCAAACGCCGCGCTTCAACCACTCCTCTGGGCGCATGGAAGGGCCTGTCGTTATACCGCACTCAGAACATTGGTAAAGACCTTCCCCCTGCGCAAATTGGCTGCTGGCGACCACAACACGTTGTATATCGAGTTTTTTCTCGACAATAATTTCATAGAGTAATGCGGTACTTACTGTATTGGTGTGAAAAAAAGTCGAAAAATCAGTCAGATAATCTTGATAGGCGGCAAAATGATACACTGCATCTATCTTTTTAAGTGCCTTCTGCCAATCATTTTTATCCCTCACGTCACCTCGGATGAATTCTGCATCAGGCTGCAGCCAGGGAGGTTTGCCCTTTAAGTGGACCGGTTTTTGTAAATTGTCCAAAATACGGACATCATGCCCAGCAGAGAGAAGTGCATCGACAGTATGCGAGCCAATAAATCCAGCCCCTCCGGTCACCAGGATTTTCATCTTTGGCCACCTCTTGTCAGTTAAAATGCATAGCGGTCGCTGATGAAAATAATCCTGCTGCCCCGCCTATCGACTTTAAATGATATTTCCCGTGGATATCCAAGAGCATCTCGTATTGCCCCATGACAGTGCTGCGGGGCGATTAATAACAGAAAACCGCCACCACCCGCCCCTAACAATTTACCGCCGAGCGCCCCTGCTTTTCTGGCAGCATGATACCAATCATCAATACGTGAATTGGTTATGCCAAAGCCGAGCGATCGCTTCAGCAGCCAGCCTTCGTGCAACAATCGTCCGAACTCATTAATATCTCCTCGGCCGCTGATAGTATTTCTCATTTCAGCGGCCAGATCCCGCATTACTTGCAAGATACTGAAGGTATCTTGTTGGTTTGTTTTCGCACTCTGCTTTGAGAGAATGTTGTCGGCGTTTCTCTGTTGCTGTGTAAACATCATGAGCGTGCACGTTTCCAATTCAGCCACTGTTTTGGCTTTGCAGGGAACTGGCTCGACATCCACTGAATGGTCCGGATTAAATCTGATATAGTTGAGGGAGCCATAGGCTGCTGCGTATTGGTCCTGTCTGCCGATCGGTTTCTTGAGAATATCCAGTTCGATGCGACAGGCCTCTTCGGCAAGTTTGGACGGGCTTGAGATCTCTCCTTTATAGGCATAAAGAGCGTTAAGTAGACCTGTCGCCAGGCTGCTCGAAGAGCCAAGACCCGTTCCTGATGGGACATCGCCGATCGTCGTAATCTCCAAGTGTTTGCCAAGTGCAGTCATACGCAGAGCTTCTCTGACGATTGTATGCTGTATGCTGTCGATATCATCACAGATCTCGATCTTGTTATAGGCAACACGTGTGCTCGCCTTAAAGCGCGGGCTGACCGTCACATACATGTGGTGGTTAATTCCAGTTGAGAATACCGCCCCATGCTCCTGCTGGTAGAATGCCGGCAGATCAGTTCCCCCTCCGGCGAAACTGACTCGATACGGTGTTTGAGAAATTATCATATGCTCACGTTTTTAGTACACCTGTAATGCTTCAGAAAAAAACCTGGATGGTCTATAATCTTCCCCGGAGTTATTTTAAAGTAAAATCGATTGCTGCAATGCAATCAGGATTCATGAAAGGTAGCAGGTTCATTGTTTTTGTAATAGTATTTTTCTTTGCTTGGGTCTTTTACTGAGAATATTTTTCATCAGAAAACAGGAATGATATCCTTACATGGTGTATCGATTCAATATTGAAGCAAAAGATCACGGTAAGCGGCTTGATATCTATTTGCAGAGTAGGCTAACAGAGATGTCCCGCACTATGCTGAGAAAAATTATTGATCTGGGCGGCGCTCACCTGCAAGGCAGGAGAGTGCGTAAATGCGGACAATCCCTTGAAACCGGACAGCACCTTGAAGTCCACCTTGATCAGGCATCATTGATTCCTTTCAGGCTTGAATCAGCGCAGATAATCTATCAGGACAGGTATCTGATTGCAATTAACAAACCTGCCGGCATAGAGACACAACCCACGCCGGCCCGCTATAAAGGTACACTGTATGAAGCGATACAGGTATGGTTAGGCAGGGACCGCAGTTTTGGCAGGAAATTGGAAATTGGTATGGCCCAGCGACTCGATAGGGATACCAGCGGGGTGATGGTTTTCTCTATTCATCCACAGTCCCATAAAGCATTGACGGATCAAATGCACAACCGCCTTGCCAAAAAACGCTACCTGGCCTTGATTACAGGGAGTCCCGATCCGCCTGAGGGAGCTTTTCATTCATATCTTGCCAAACAGAGAAAGAGCAATCGGGTGATCTCAGTATCCAGCGGTGGCAAAGAAGCTATCACACGATACCGTATTGTTAGCAGCGTGGGTGGGCTCAGTCTTGCTGAGATTGATCTGGTAACGGGCCGCATGCATCAAATCCGTGCCCATTTTGCAGAAGCAGGACATCCTTTGTTGGGCGATAAACGCTATGGCGGCGCTCAGAAATACGGTGGACTCACCTTTGAGCGTCAGTGCCTTCACTCAAGTATTCTGCGTTTGACCCATCCGGTGAGCGGTGAATTCCTGCAGTTCAAGGCACCGATACCAGATGATATGAACCTGGATCAGCTACGACTGCATAGTTGACCGTTCTTAGGTGAGTAAATATTGTATGTCTGTATAAGCGTAAAAAAAACAATAAAGTGGTGTAATTATGCGTATGTTACTTGTACTTTCGTTACTATTGGCAATATCTTTTTTTGTCAACGGCTGTGCACCGTGCACTGATTGCGGAGCAATGCGTGAGAGCCACGAAGCAACCAGGATTTTTACCAGCGAAAAAGTCTTGCCGAATCACAACTATTTCTACAATGGTGAGATTCTCTTTCCCAAGGCAATACTGGCAATAGATAATTCCTACAGCGTGCAGGGAAAGTTTTGGACGCCAATTGACATAACCCAGGAGCAACTCTCAAAATGGATTAATTATACTAGAACAGCTCCTCCAGATTTTGATGCCTCTGCCTCTTATAAATATGAAGGGCGTTTTCAAGGCGCTCAAATTCTTAACCCCGATGGCGAACAAGTCGGTGTCTGGTATTCAAAACTCGATTGGGGTGTTTTTAAGTTTCCGGAAGAAAATGTTATTCTGGTCTATCCGCCTTCAGTAAGACCAGGCTCTGAGTTTCTCAGAGTTCGGGACAGATAAGGTAGGTATATCTGGTCAGCCCTTGCTCTTACCTCATGATATACCTCTTCAAGATCAAAAAAGAGTATTTCTCGGTGGCGCATGATAATCCTGCCATCAACGATAACACTATCCACATCACTTCCCGAGGCGCCATACACTAGCAGGTCCTGATTATACATTGGGGTAAGGCGTAGAACGTTTGTGTTGATCAGGATAATATCTGCCCGTGCACCCGGGGCAAGGGATCCACAGCTATCAAGGCCGATTACTGTAGCGCCCCCGGAAGTAGCTTTTTCCAGCACTGCCGAGGCAGGCATGGCCGTGGCATTGGCTGTCGCTGATTTTTGGATTTTTGCCAACATATCCATCTCTCTGAACATATCTAAACTGTTGTTTGAGGCACAGCTATCGGTTCCTATTGCAAATGATATCGAATGATCCAGCATATCCTGGATGCGTGCGATGCCTGATGAGAGTTTGAGGTTACTTTGCGGGCAGGTGACGACATGGGCGCCGCTTGCTGCCAGAATTTCAAGGTCTTGATCATCAAGCCATACGCAATGAACGCAGACACAATTATGGTCAAGCAGCCCCAGTTTAGCCAGATGTCTCACCGGAGAGGTGTCCTGCGGGTCAAGAATCATGGAAGGTTCGGTTCTGCTTTCTGCGAGATGAATAAAAAAGCGAACACCATGGTCATCGGCAAGTTGTTTGGCTCGTTCGAGCGTTGCGGGTGAGCAGGTATATGGGGCATGTGCAAAGACTGCCGGTTTAATTCGATCCGATGCACCAAGCCATCGGTCGATAAATGCTTTGACGGCTTCGATGTTTTTGTGCGGGTCAGGAACACTTGGAGCGGCAAAATCGACAATACCATGGGCAATAACTGCCCGCATTCCTGCATCACGCAGGGCAGAAGCAGATCGATCTGAGAAAAAATAACCATCGGCAACTGCGGTCGTGCCTGAAAGGATCATTTCTGCGGCAGCAAGTTTACTGCACCAATAGACCATGTCTGGATCCACGTGGCGGGCCTCTGCCGGAAATATGTGATCGTGCAGCCATGCGGTTAATGCAAGATCATCGGCCAGTCCGCGAAACAAGGTCATGGCACAATGATTATGGCTGTTGACGAGGCCCGGCATAAGCAGCTTGTTATCAGCATCAAAAAGTGTCCCTGGATAAGTTTCGGGACACTTCGCCATCGGGCCGCATGCCGAGATGATTCCTTCCTTGATGCTGACATAGCGGTTTTTTTCAAGTTGGCCTGAGTTTTGATTTACAACTGTGCAGTGTGTAATCAGGATATCATTAGTCATAGAGGCGTGAGGTTTTTAAAAAAGTGGGCATTTCAGCGAAGGCCGGGTAATATAGCGTGCCACAGGGATTCTTTAGAGCAAAAGCTGAGTTAACGATCTGATTATATGATGATTGACGTGACTTGGCAATGAACTGTTAGCGGTTAGCTATTAGCGATTAGCAGTTAGCCGAAGAAGAAGGACAGAAAGCAGCAACAAATGTAAATTCTAGTTCAGATAGGTATGATAATCTCGAGCCACTTGCAAAACGCCCTTTTCGTTCAACCTCTACGTTATGCTTAAATTTTTATCCTCGGAATATCAATTATATGCCTGCGGTAAAAATGTTTCGCATGCCTTGACTTTGAACGAAAATCATCATTTTGCAAAAGGCTCAATTGTTACATATTTTTCTAAAGCTAAAGCTAAAAGCTAACGACTAATAGCCGGCGGCAAGAGGCCGCCAATAAATACACTATGCAGAAAAAACGATTTGTCAGTGAGTTACAAGAAGGGGAACTTCTTGATGAGCTTTTTATGATTAAGACGGCTCGGCTTGGAGAAACCAGGGCTGGTAACCCCTATCTGGCCATCACCTTTTTCGACAAAAGTGGGGAGATCAGCGGCCCGGCATGGGAGCATGCCGAGTCTTTGCAGAAATTTTGCATTGCTGGGGCGGTTGTCCGGGTGTGCGCTCAGGTGCAAACCTATCGAGAGAAACTGCAACTGAAGGTTGAGAGCATCAATCCGGTTGAGTGTGCTGATGATCAGCTCGAAGCTTTTGTACCAGCAAGCCATCGCCAATCAGAGAACATGCGGCAAGAGTTGGCTCAGCTCATCGGTTCAATCCAAAATTCATTTCTGAAAAAGTTGCTCAGAAAAATTTTTAATAAAAGTAATTCAGGTGTGCTGTTTCAGCTTGCTCCTGCTGCCAAAGGTATTCATCATGCGTATCTGGGCGGGCTGTTAGAACACTCGCTGTCAATGGCACAGGTTGCTTCACGATTAGCAGATCACTACAACGGTATAAATCGTGACCTTCTCGTTGCCGGTGCCTTGCTGCATGATATCGGCAAAACGGAGGAATTACGAAGTGAAACCGGGGTGATCGATTACACCGATATCGGCAGGTTAAAAGGTCATCTGGTGATTGGCTGTGAGTTAATCGGCCGTGAGGCTGGAAGCCTCAAAGATTTTCCAGACGAACTGCTTACTCATTTGCAGCACTTGGTTTTGAGCCATCACGGCAGGCATGAATTTGGCTCTCCAGTGGTACCGATGACCGCAGAGGCGCTTCTTCTCAGTTTTATTGATGATATGGATGCGAAAATGAATCTGGTAGAACAGCTGAGCCGCAAGATAAAGAATGGACCAGCTCAGTGGAGTGATTATCAGCGCAGCCTTGAACGTTATCTGCTCTTGCAACCGCTGGTAAATGAGAAAGAGCAGTTTTCAGAAGAAGATGAAATGGAGTCTGATCTCAAACAACCCAGGTTGTTTTAATTTTCCATGACGAGCTTATCTCGAACTTCTCCTATTTCCTTTGGAGCCATAAGCGGCCAGCAAAAAGCGAAACTCATCTGGCAGAGGATCTTTTCAACGGGGAGAATGGCACATGCGTACCTTTTCCGTGGACCAGATGGTGTTGGTAAGCAATTATGTGCAAAGATTGTCGCTGCCCGTTTACATTGCCTGCAGCCGAAAGGCGACGGGGGTTGCGGCACCTGCACTTCATGCCGTAAATACGCCTCGAACAATCACCCCGATATCACCATCATCAATCCTGAGGGAGGAACGATCAAAATTGATCGAGTCAGGGAATTATGCCGATCTCTTGACTACCCACCCTATGAATCTGAGATACGTGTAATTGTTATTGAGGATGTGCACACTATGAG
>JABDPQ010000097.1 GCA_013042695.1 Desulfobacterales bacterium
GGCCATTCCTTTGTGGTCTTTGACCCACGGGTGAGGCAATTTCTTGCCGGCCTTTTTGGAGCGCATGCACAAACCATTGGTTGTGGTTGACATGGAGATGTCGAGAATGACAGGATCACCGTCCGTCGGGATGCCGGCGGCGATTGGGTTGGGTGAATAAACGGGTGTTGTGCCGCAATGCGGAGCTACAGTGCTATTGGCGGGATCGGAACAGATCAACATTCCCAGGAGATTTTGTTCAGTAATCGGCAGCATATAGGCGGCAAGGCAGCCGATGTGGGAGCAGCGCCTGATGACAACCGTTCCTGTTCCGAACTTGCGGGCCATGGCCGCGGCTGTTTTGAAGGCCTGATCGACCAGCCATGGACCGACGAGATATTTGCCATCCCAAAGTTCAGTGACAGGTCGGGCTGAGAGTACTTCTGGCTCGCCTTCAAGTTTCATCGCCTCACTTTCAATGCTCTTTAAATAAGGCCCGAGAAGCTGCAGGCCATGGGTCGTGTGTCCCACCAGGTCGCCCTCCAGCAGAATATGTGCTACGACGTCCGCGCGTGAGATGTGCATACCCTTTGCCACCAGGAGGGCACTGGCAAAAGTTGTCAGTGCATCGGCATCATAATGTTTCGTTGACATGTGCTTTCTCCTTTCGATCAAATTCGCTACCCTGGAGGTTTGCCAATTCGTCCTAATTCTTCTTGTTTTAGTCGATCAAAACCCGTAGAGCTCAGCGGGATTTTCTGTCAGTATTTTATTCCGGACAGCATCATCATCCACCCAGCGGAGCAGTAGGTCCAGTAAATCAGCCTCGTCGGGTGGGTTCTTCTGGCCAGGATGAGGCCAATTGCTGGCCCAGAGCATGCGCTCAGGAGCTGTCTTGACCAGTTCCCGTGCCTCTGGTGTGATATCCGTCCAGTCAGGAGGACCCGTTTCTGAGGATTCATAAGGTGCGGACAGCTTAACCCAGCACTGACCTGCTTCCAATAGTCCCAACAGCACTTTAAAAGCAGGATCATCAGTTGCTACTGGTCCCATGAAACGACCCACATGATCGACCACCAGAGTACATGGCAGGCGTCTGAGCATTTCTTCTCGGTCTGGAAATTCTCTGCCGTTCATTTGAAGCTGCACGTGCCAGCCGAAATTATGTACGCGTGCAGCCATTTCTTCAAGGATCTCCCAGGGCAGGGCGCCGCCGGGGAGCATATGGAAACGAATGCCACAAACGCCCAGTTGGGTAAGCCGCTCCAACTCTTGATTACTGGTGGATGTGTTTGCAACCATGACACCCCGGGCATTTTTACCGAAAGACTTCATTGCCTCCAGCTGACAGGAGTTATCGGTACCATAGGTAGTCGGCTGGACAACCACTACCCGTTCCAGGTTTAATCGATCCTGAATCGTACGGTAATCCTCAACCCAGGCATCGGGTGGGGTCATCAGAGCTGTGGGGGCTGAAGGAAATTTTGCATTGTAGAAATGCATATGCGTATCGCAGGTTCCCTTTGGGGCTGTCAACCTGGCGTCTTTTTTACCATCTGATGAATGCATTTTTATCCCTCCTTATTTGTCGAGTTCAATCAATTTTGTCCAGCTTACCGGTAAACTCCATGGCGCAATAGGGTCCTCCCTGGAATAATCCCTCGGCCGGCGGCTCATAGGCTTGTACAGCCTTGATTGCCGAAACAACAGCCGCCTGATCGGCAACGTCAGTGGCTCCGCTCCTGGATGCGGTCTGCTGTTCTCTGGCCAGGCGCTGTGCCTCGAAAATTTCTTCCGCATAGTCCTCGGAATTATCACGGGGACGGTATCCCAAACGTTCAGCCGGTGAATTGTCCCACCAACTGCGATCATTGCCAGATACTCCCCAAACCACCTCGAAATGAACATCCGGGGGTGCGTCCAGACAAACCCGGGCCAGCTGCACCATGTCCTGGTGGCTGAGCCAGCAGCTGAGCATTCGCACATTCAACGGCTTTGGCTGAAACGATCCGATCCGCATGCAGATAGTGCTCATGCCGTGTTTGTCCGCATACATGCGGGCCAAGGCCTCCCCAAAAACCTTGGTTGCAGCGTACCGGCAGTCTGGACGTGGCGGATCACTGACCTTCAGCTTTCGGTCCCTCCGATAGTAACCAATAAGATGGTTGGTGCTGGCAAAGACAAACCGTTTGATGCCATGGCGGCGGGCAGCCTCAAAGGTGTTAAAGGCTCCAAGAATATTACTTTGCAAAACCACATCCCACGTTCCCTCTTCGGCCTTCCCACCCAAGTGTATGACAGCATCCACACCCTCCATGAGAGCATCGACCTCGCCATAGTTTTCGAGGTTGGCGAGCATGATTTCCTCTCCTGGCTCAGGATCTCCGAAAGGCCTGCGATGGGAAAGACGCATTACCGGGTATATGCCTCTGAGCGCTTCACGCACCACTCTCCCGATAACTCCGTCCGCACCGGTCATCAAAACACGATTGTACATTACTTTCTCCTGTCTAGTGTTACTTTCCGAGGCCAACCAAAACTTCCACCGCTGATCGGTGTATATTCTTGTTCAGGTTTATGTTTATCCACCACTTACCCATGAGTCCGCACAAATTGCCCATCAAGGTAAATCAGGCATTATATGCCTGCTGAAAGCACCTTCATCTGGCTTTTCCAGCCAGCGTGCAATTCAACCAGTCGATCTTCCAGGGCGTCTTTTTCGGGATCGACCTGGTTGGCTTCCTGCTCAAACCAATCAACCATTATTTTTATCCCTTCATGTAGTGAAATGTTGCAGGTAAAATCCGGCACTGCACTGCGGATTTTCGAATTATCAAAGAGACCGGAGAAGGTTTTTTCCAGATAGAGATGGCTGAAGAGGTCGGGATTGGCTATGCAGAGCAGTTCGGAAGGTATGTGAATGATATGCGGTTCAATACCGAGAACTCTGCCGAATTCAAGGTATAAATCTTCCCAGCGGCATCTTTGCTCACTGCAGGCATGGTAGGCTTGACCATACGTCTGTGGATTGCCGAGTATGCCGACAAAGGCTTTGGCCAGATCCGGGGTGAAGGTAAAACTCCACGGTGTGCTGCCATCCCCAAACATAACCAGGGGTTTTTGTTTTCTGATGCGGTCGATGATGCCGAAATTCTGCCGCAAGACCCCAATATTGCCGGCACCAGGTCCATATGTAAGCGATGGCCGAATGATGGTGACCGGAAGTTGCCGCGAATCGATCTCCTCCTGGAGATATCGTTCCACCTGTGCCTTGTCAAAGGCATAGCTAAAGGAGGGGTCATCGTAGAGCGATTCTGCTGATTCAACCGTTGGCACACTATTGTAGGGGCGTTTATAGGCTGCAACACTTGAACAGAAAACAATTTGAGCACTGTTGTTCTTAAATGCAGCAACGGTTGAGCGTGCATCAGCTTCATTAAAACAAATCATGTCTATGACTGCATCGAAGGATTCTTTACGCATGCGGGATTCAAAATCGCTGCGGTTACTTCTGTCACCGGTTATTTGTCGAACTGGGCCAACGAATGAAAGCGTTCGGCTTCCTCTGTTGAAAACCGTAACCTTGTGCTCTTTTTCAAGCAGCAGGTTTACTATCGCCCGGCTGATGACGCCGGTCCCTCCCAAAACAAGTACGTCCATGACATCCTCTCATTGGGCTGGATTGCCAGCCCGTCTATCGTGTCATCCAGCCGCCGTCAACCGCCAGCGTGGCACCGGTGATATAGCTGCCGGCATCACTCGCCAGGAGCAACACCGGCCCGACAAGCTCGTGCGGCTTTCCCCAGCGATTCAGGACGATCATGCTGTCGAAATATTCACGCAATTCCCCTTGCACAAGACGATCGGTCAAAGGAGTCGAGAATGGGCCCGGAGCGATTATGTTTGCCGTAATATTCCATGGTCCGAGTTCCTGTGCCATGGTTCTGGTAATACCCATAAGGCCCGCTTTCGTTGCGGAATAGGCTCCTCTGTCCTCCTTGGTGCGCAGCCCGAAAATTGAACTGATATTGATTATCCTGCCCCATTTACGCTGCTTCATCTGGGCAGTGAGTTCGCGAACCAGAACCATGGGAGCACTCAGATTGAGTTCCAACAGGTGATCCCAGTCGCCATCTTTAATATCTGCAACCGGAGCGGGGAAATTGGCACCTGCATTATTGATGATAATGTCTACCCGACCCATTGTCTCCAGGGCTTTATGGGCGAGTTGAATAGAGTCTTTCCTCTGTGAAAGATCGGCAACAAAGCTTCGACCCTTTTGCTTGGTTCCTTCGAGTATGTTATGCATGGCTGCTTTGAGCTCTTCACCATTTCGGCTGTTTATGACAATATCGGCGCCAGCCAATGCCAACCCCCTTGCCATGGCTAAACCCAGCCCCTTGCTTCCCCCGGTCACGAGGGCAACCTTTCCAGTCAAATCAAACATGTCATTTGGTGTAGTCATCGGTTTAAGTGAGAAATTAAATATTTTTTTGTTGCAGAAGGTCGTGACGGAGACTTACAGCTTGCAGACTAGTGGAAAATTTTTCTATCAGGACTTCTGAAGGTGCTATCGTTTCGTATTTAGTTGTCAGGTAAAAAT
>JABDPQ010000662.1 GCA_013042695.1 Desulfobacterales bacterium
ACGCAACACTACCCACCTTATTGCCAGCTCTTGGCAAAGGAATATATTTTATTGTACCAGTAATTGGCGGCCTGCTGGTCGGCCCACTGATCCTTTTCGCGCAAGAAGCTAAGGGGCATGGTGTTCCTGAAGTCATGCAGGCATTAATAATCAGGGGTGGACGGATACGTGCCCGGGTAGCTGCCGCTAAAATTGTTGCTTCAGCTCTGTGCATTGGCACGGGAGGTTCAGCAGGACGTGAAGGTCCGATTGTTCAGGTTGGTTCAGCACTTGGCTCGAGTATAGGCCAGGTCTTGAGACTTTCCGACGAACGCATCAGGAATCTTGTTGGGTGCGGTGCTGCAGCTGGAATTGCCGCCACTTTTAATGCCCCGATAGCAGGTGTCGTCTTCGCCATTGAGGTACTGATGTGCAACCTCCAGGTACGCTCTTTTGGCAATGTGGTTATTGCTGCTGTCTCATCGTCAATTGTCAGTGGTTTCTTTCTCGGCACCCGGCCTGCTTTTTCAGTTCCTATTCACACGCTTGTTTCACCAATATCCTTACTATTCTATCTGATTTTAGGCCTGCTCTCAGCAATCGTTGGCATCATGTTTATCAGGATGCTCAATCGGGCGGAAATCGTTTTCGATAACTGGGACTTTCCACAAATCTATAAGCCTGCCATCGGAGCCGCCTTACTGGGAATTACAGGAATGCTGTTCATGTATTTGCCGGCTGCAGATGGAATATTCATGCCATTTATGTATGGCTCTGGATTTCATTTTATAGAGGAGGTTCTTCAGGGTGGCGTCTCCTTCTGGATGTTGCTGCTTCTTGTATTTCTCAAACCTCTGGCCACCTCTTTTACTCTGGGCTCAGGCAATTCTGGCGGTGTATTTGCCCCATCATTGTTTATCGGGGCCATGCTTGGAGGCAGCCTCGGCAAGATTTTAGAACATTTTTTTCCCCAAGTAGCAGGTGGTGCTGGGGCTTATGCCCTTGTCGGCATGGCCGCACTCTTTTCCGCTACAGCACGGGCTCCACTGACAGCAATGCTGATTGTTTTTGAAATGAGTAACGATTACCTGATGATCCTCCCGCTGATGATTTCGGGTATTACCGCCTGTTATTTCGCCCAGTGGCTGCATCCTGAATCAATCTATACCTTAAAACTGGCCAAACGAGGTATTCGCTTTTCCGAAGGCAGAGATATGGATATCATGCAGGGTGTTAAGGTACAGGAAGTTATGCGCACACGGCTGGTTTCAATCGACAAAGATCAGTCAGTATCCGAACTGATGGCCCTTTTTCAGGAAACGAATTTGCTCGGCTTCCCGGTAATTACAGAAGGTAATAAATTATGGGGCATCATTACCCTTCAGGATGTACACCGGGCGCAATCCAGAGAGGATTTCAGGCCGCGTGACATGAAAGTAGCGGACCTGGCAATAGAGGGGCCCATTGCCGTTTTTCCGGATGAACCGATCTGGGTTGCCATCCAGAAAATGTCACCTCGCGATCTTGCCCGGCTGCCCGTCGTCTCCCGGGACGGTTCCATGCGTCTTGTCGGCATGATCAGTCGCAGTGATATTCTACGTGCCTATGATGTTGGCATTGTGCGTAAACAGCGTGGCAAGCTCGAAGAACAGCAAACGACGCTGCGGTCATCTTTAGAAACCGGTTTTGTCGAGTTTGTATTAAGTGAAGAGGACGCCTGCTGCTATGAAAAGATAAAGGATTTGCCGCTGCCCCAGCAGGTAAATCTTGTCTCTATTAAAAGAGAAGGCACAATGATTATCCCCCGGGGTAACCATCAATTGCAGCCAGGGGACGTACTTACCATATTTGGGAAACTTGAAGAAATCGATGATTTACGCGAATTCCTGAAGAACTATCGCAGAGCCTAGTATTGTGCCAATCAATACATGAGATAGGTTTGCGGGACAATTTTATCTTATGAGCCTTTTGCAAAATGATGATTTTCGTTCAAAGTCAAGGCATGCGAAAAATTTTGCCGCAGGCATATAATTAATATTCCAAGAATAAAATTTTAAGCATTACGTAGAGGGTGAACGAAAAGGGCGTTTTGCAAGTGGCTCTTATGAAAACAAGATTGAATGAGCATAGCAGTGCTATGTGACCATGTTGATCATCTATCTGTGCCCCTGATGCTCTCGTTTACTTTCATACTACCGACTTGCACTCCCATTTTCGGCATGATAAAACGATTACATGAGCATAAAACGTGATTCCCCTTTATTAACCTTATGTATCATCCTGATCATATTCGGGATACTGTCTATTCTTATAAGTGTGACAACCCTGCTACCAGTGACGCTGAGCTCAAAAGGTTTAAGAGTTTTAGGATTGGCATTGGTGTTCATTGGTCTGGGTGAATACCTGAACCACCCGCATCAGGAAGAACTGACGCTTTCGTCCCCGAATGACACCGAACTTTCAAAAACCAGACACCGAAGAAGAAATCCCTGTGGGCTCGGCAACCTCCTTGACGTATTGGGTCTCATCGCGGTCTTCGCAGCACTTGCTCTGCTTTTCTTCCCCTATGAATAATCTTTTGCAAGAAGCCGAGATGGTCCTTCACCATTAACAGGAAGCGGCCTGTTCCTAACCTCTTATTGACTTCTGTTGTATGTTGTTTATTATGTTGGGGAAGTAAAAATAAGTCTATAGCGTCGTCTTATATGTCGGCTTATGTATCCATGTAAGTCTTTAGACTTATGGAGAGATCTAATAGGTGTGCTATGGAAAACAGAAAACATCCTCGCATCACAATCACCCAGATTGAAGCAGATATTTCTGATGGAAAAGGTTTTTACAGCGGAAGAGTTACTGATATATCCCGTTTTGGCCTGTCAATCTCAGAAGTACCCAAGCGA